>CAVGMK010000125.1:0-10993 GCA_963630135.1 Oscillospiraceae bacterium | reverse complement strand
GTCGTTACTTTACCGGCACGAATTTCGTACGGTTAATCAGCGGGTGCTCCAGATGGATGGCGCCCTCTACCGGACATTCCATGCAACATGCGCCGCAGTAGATGCATTCGCCCGGATACATTACGATTGGATGCTCGCCCTTGTTCTCCGATGGAACCAGTACATCGATTGGGCAGGCGTTGGCGCAGGAATTGCAGCCAATGCATTTCTCTTTGTTGAATGTAATCGGTCTTGCACTGCAAGGTACTTCCGATGCAAACATTTCCTTATTACTCATAGTACTTCGGTGCCTCCTCCTTGATATAATCCTGGTTATACTTCTCGTACATTTCTTCTACGTCGCCAAAGTAGTCATGTGGAATCTCACCGCGAACTGCCTTACCGTTCTCCATGCGGATGGTGATGAACTTCTTGTCTTCATCCGGATCCATCTCAGGATAGTCGCTTCTCTGGAAGCAGAGTGGAGCCGAGCTGGACTTTCTCATCTTGCAGGCTTCCAGAATCATCTTGGATACGTCGAGGATATCCAGTACTTCGTGTGTTCTCATCAGTTCATGCGGGTTCTCGCAGTGGAGCTGTGGAACGATGTCCTTCGTGTAGGAATCCAGCAGATCCAGTCCTTCGTTCAGGAGCTCTTCGCACTTCACTTCTGCGCAGTAGTTCTGCATGCACTTGGAGATAGCGAAGTTCAGTTCCTGCCAGGAATATCCGTCTTCCGTGTTCAGCGGTGCGAGCAGACGTTCCTTCTCCTCAGCAGCCTGCTGCTTATCGTAATCGCTCAGTTCTACTTCGCTGGCGTGAATAGCTGCCTTACGGCCGGCATAGTAACCGGTTGCGGATGCGGCACCGCCGCAGTCCATTGCGTAGAGCTGGTCTCCTGCTGCGTATACGCCTTCCAGATTGGTCTTGAGATCCCAGTCTGTGATAACGCCACCCGGCGCACCGAACAGCTGTCTTTCCTGACCTAAGAAGCTTGCGGACTGCCAACCGGTACCATAGCTCTGCAACATATGCTTCTCCGGATCGAATCCCTTCTCGGTGTAGTACTGGAGTACCGGAATCTTGGTTTTACCCTCTTCACCGACCATCATTCCCCAGATAACTTTGCGCTCCATCTCCGGCATCTTGCTCAGATCCGCATAGAATGGCAGCTTGTATCCTCTCTTATCGAGTTCTTCGAAACACATGGTCTCCGGTCCACGGTATTCATACTTCGGCTCGTCGATAACGCCACCCTTGAGGAAGAACTTCTGGCCCTTCACTGGGTTGAAACGCTCGGATACGGTCTTCAGTTCGTTACCATCTCTGTCAAGGTACGGAATCTCAACGCCTCTGGCGTCTACCATGGTTGCACCATACCAGGTGTTGTGGTTGTTACCGGTGCTGTAAGCCGGGAAGCTTCTTCCGGCTG
Source organism: Oscillospiraceae bacterium (assembly GCA_963630135.1). Classification (GTDB taxonomy): domain Bacteria; phylum Bacillota; class Clostridia; order Peptostreptococcales; family Anaerovoracaceae; genus Mogibacterium_A. The sequence continues at coordinate 9,582 of CAVGMK010000125.1, read as the reverse complement.
CGGAGAACTCGCCGCGAACGGATTTCTCCATCATCGTGAATTCCATGCCGGCTCTATAGCCCATTGCGTGGCCGCTACCGATACTGTTGAACGGACGGAATTCGCAGAGACCCGGCAGGTCTGCGTTGAACAGCCATACTCTGGCCGGTCTGGACATTGCCAGGATGGTGGACTTTGCCGATACGGTGTAGAACTTACCGGTATGAACGTCCATACCACAAGCGCCCACGCCGATAGTCTTCTCGCCTTCCTTCTTGGTCAGCAGCGCAGTTGCCTCTGTACGATCCAGAACCTTCACGCCCAGCTTCTTGCACTCCTTGTACAGTGCTGGCTTGAAGCCGGAGCCCCAGATACGCAGTGTATATCTGTTCGTATAGTCATAAGCATACATCAGCTTGGTCTTGTCGTCACGGAATTCCGCGCCCTTGAACTCATCCTCTGTATCGCGAATCTTACCGCCGAAGCTCTCCATATCCAGCAGACGATCCCAGCCTTCGCGGCATTCGATGTAGTGAGCGATACCGTTGCTGTAATGATCCTGCTCATCGATGTAAGCTTCCGTTACTTCCTTCGGTGTTACCTGACATCCTGGGTTCGTGCATGCAGATTCCCAGTGGTCGAAACCGCTTCCTGCGGAACCGGCACGCTTCGTTGCACCCTTCTCCATCAGAATTACGTTCTGTCCCTTGCGGGCAGCAGCGATTGCAGCGTAGCAACCGGCGAGTCCGCCGCCGAGAACCAGGACATCGCATTCCAGATGCTCTTCCTGTCCCACTTCATTGGCATAAGGCCATTTGTGTTGACTCATTCTTGCAAACCTCTCTTTCGATTATGTAAAGAAACAACTTCTATTACTTATCCGGATTGTGGCTTCATTGTAACATTGCATTTTGCAAAATGCAATATGCAATATGAACTTTTCTTCACATTTTTTCACCTTCCTATTACTTCCAGATGTATCTGGTCATTAAAGATCGGACTCAATGATTGCACTCGAATTCATGCGGCTTCTCATCACAGGACGAATTCGAATTTCGCTGATTGTCAATGGGAATCTATTGCAATCTTTTTTTCGCCACCGAACCTGCATCGGCTCTCGCCCGAAATACACGCATTATGTGTTTTCGGGCACACAAAAAAGATGCGCAGAACATCAATCTGCGCATCCACCCCCAGGATACCTCCCTGCATCTTACTCTCCGCCATCCATACCACAGTCTCCGATAGCCGTATTCTTCAGAATATCAATCATCGGATTCGTATCGTAATAATCGCGTTTCGCCTTCTTCTTCCCATATTCCTTCAGCGCCTTGTGCAGCTTCGTCTCATAGGCGTCGTCCAGGGAATCTCTGTAGTCCTTATGAATCGACGCATTCGAAGCATCTGATTCATCTTCGTCATCCGAATCCTCCGCATCATCGACGTCTTCCGAATCATCATCGTCATCGTCGAAATCATCGTAATCATCCAGATCATCGAATTCACCCGAGAGTTCCTCGTAAAATTCGTCCATTGTCGGGATGATATCCTTCTCCCGCAGCCTGCAGATAACGCCCTGCGGCAACACAATCATGACCTTGCCGAACGCGATATCCCCAATGCGGTCGTAGATTCGACCGGCACTGTAGCTCTCTCCCAATACGGTTGGCACGCTGTTGGCCACGTAGCCGACCAGACCCAGACCTTCTACCTCGACGCGAATAGCCTCTCTGTCGTACTGGTTGTCCGGCTCCTTGACCAGCTTCACCTTGTCGCCCTTCTCGAAGAAATCAGAACCATATCTGTATTTCGTTCCTGTAATTGTGAAATAAATCTTGCTCATCGGGATCCTCCTTCCAATGGATTTTGCTTGCGACCGAATCTCTCACTGAATCTTCCGTGTGTTTCTTCCGATTTCTTAGACCGGTCTTCTCTTCTAACCGCTTCTCTAAGTTCGCTGTGATTCTATCACGGGACAGAATGGAAGGAAATAGCTTTCGGGCGGAGAGGCCCGCAAGAGGAAATTATTTTGCCGTTAGGAAAGATTTCTTTCTCCGTGAAAGAAATTCCGGTCGGGGATTCGGACGTACGTCATAACTTTTTTGCATAATCGGCGTTGAATTATGCATGCAAAAATGCTATAATTCCATTGTAAGTTAATAGAGGAAGCAGACAATAAATGTCACCGACCCTTATGTCAGACGGGTTCGGGGCATTATTTTTTTGCTGACAAACGAAGGAGGATCTATGCCACAGAGTAAGAAAGAAGGAATTTTTCTCAGTCTCATTATGAGTTTCATCATGATTTATGTCATGGCGGCGCTGAACGAATGCGTCAAAGACGGAATGTTCAGCGGTCAGGCTTGGCTGGTGTCGCTGCAGCGGCTTCCGCTGGGATTCATTGTGGGTATTATCTGCGACATGGCTATCTGCACACCGCTTTCCCGCAAGCTCGTTGCTACGGTAACGGACCGCGAGGATAAGGAAATCTTTCAAGTGTTGATTCTGAGATTCAGCATGGTGGTCCTGATGACCGTTGCCATGACCGTGTTCTCAGTGGTTGTGACCTGGAGTAATCTGGGTACAGCGATTTCGGGGTTCTTTAAGTATCTTCCGTATAATTTCACTATTGCACTGCCAATCCAGATGCTGGTCGTTGCACCGGTGTCCGCAAGATGGGCGCAGAAGCTGAGCAGCGTATTCACGTCGGCAGGGAAAGCCGTCGACGGTAATACCATCGAGATGTCGTAGGATCTATACCCGACCACATTTCGTATTATCACACGGAAAAAGGAGGCGCTACGGCGCCTCCTTTTTTCATTGCATTTCACCCACGTGTCCTTGGCCAAAAATATTATTTCACCATGCTTAGTGCCCCGACACTCATCGCCGCCACGCCATGCTGCATAGCACTCTCGTCGAATGTGCAAGTCTCGTTATGAAGAATTCCCTTCTCATGACCTTCCGCATGGCCCGCATTCAGGAACATCATCACAGACGGCTTGCCGGTGACGGTGGAGAAGAAGCTGAAGTCATCGCTGAATTTCATCGGCTCCTCCAGGATATAGTAGCTGTCTTCCCCGAGTTCGGCATCATAGGCGGAGGTGAGCGTATCCACCATGGCCGAATCATTGGCGCATGCGTCGCAGTACAGTATCACCTGATCATCAATCCTGCAGTCGGAGAAGGCCTCCCCTATTTCTTCCCATCAATCAACCGATTATTGTGCTCAATTCTTGTACTCGTTTTGGTAATTTCCATATGCCAGTAATGCCCATATGTCAGAAACCATATTGGCAATGCTCCTATGTCAGCCCCCATATGTCGGTAATAGCCAAGCAGCGGTGTGAATTTGGAAATATAGATTCCAAAGATGCACTGCTATGCGTAATGTGATTTACCCGAAACAAGCTACCAATATAAGGCATCACTAGTGACTCAGCTCCATATTACCCTGAATCCGGATGGAATTCTACCGTTACTTTCAGCGAACCAAGAGAAGGCATATCGTGAGAAGGGAGAAGGTATATAATGAAAAAGGAGGCGCTACAGCGCCTCCCCAGTCATTTCCGATTATGTTGCGGACTCTCGACGAAATATACTTATCCAGGTCCTGCATTCAATGGATCCGAACTTATGCGAATCCGCATTGGCCTTCTACAATTATCATTAGCTGACAAGGAAGGTTGCACTTCCAGCCAGCAGAGTTGCGAAGTAGCCAGCGAAAATTACCGATGTAATAGTTACGGTAACGAATCCGCCAACAACCATGGATGGGAACATCTTGCTCATCAGATATCCTCTTTCATCCGGGTCGGATGTCAGGGAATTACAGGTGTTCTCCGTGATGATGGCATCACATGGGAATCCGTACAGTGCAGTCAAGCCGTTTGCAAACGCCAGAGGGAAATCCATCTTGAAGATCTTTGCGATAACGAATGCAGCGATACCCATGCCGACAACTCCGATAACAATCATGATCAGCATTGGCACGATGAGTTCCTTCAGCATTGCCGGTGTGCAATCCTTCAGTCCGGAGAATACGCTCAGCATTGCAGCGAACATGATGATGGTGTAGGAATTGGCTCTGGACAGCGAGCTGGTATCGAGGAAGCCCAGTCTTGTCAGAACAACGGATACGATCAGGCACCATACGATGGTCGGAACCTGGGTTACAACCTGTCCCAGCAGAGAGGAAATCCATACGCTCAGACCAAGCTTTGCAATGATGAACACCGGAGTATTGAATCTTGCCGGCAGCGGCGGAATCGGCTTCTTGATGTCGCTGTCATCACCAATGGTGGAAAGACCAATGGTCTTCATTCTATCGATTTCTTCCTGGGAGAGGGTCAGCTTCACTTCGCTCCACTCGTTAATCAGCTTCTTACCTTCTGCGTGGAGGCAAAGAGCGGTAAGTGGATATCCGGCAAGACCTTGTACCGAGTACATGGCGATGGCGAATACGGCAGCTTCCTTATATCCTGCTACGGTTGCTGCATTCTGCATCGTCAGCGCGGCAACGATACCACCGGTTAGAGGAGGCAGTCCGGCAATAACCAGAACCTTGTCCATTACCAGCGGGCAGATGAACCAGCACAGTGCAACCATTCCGGCCAGTCCGACCAGACAGATGACTACCGTCTTCCACTGTTCAATCAGCTGCTTCAAGCTGATAACCGTACCGATGTGCGTGATGAACAGCATAACACCGATGGTGCTGGCGAAAGCCGACAGGCCGGAGTCGTCCGACAGTGTCTTCGGGAATACTGTCCAATAGCCAATCAGGAAAATAATAGCGGTAACCAGTACGGACGGAATCCATGCCTTGGATAGGTCGGAAACCCATTCACCGATTACGTAAGCCAGAGCCACGATAACCAGTGCGAGGAAAGCATTGTAGAATGTCATTTTGTTCTCCTTTCATTTCTTGTAGTAAACGTACACACATAACCCCTTTATGCCGGAAATATTATTTCAGCATACTTAATGCTCCGACGCTCATTGCTGCCATACCATACTGCATTGCGTTCTCATTGAATGTGCAGGTTTCATTGTGAAGAACCCCCTTCTCATGCCCTTCTGCATGACCCGCATTCAAGAACATCAGCACGGCCGGTTTGCCGGTGACGGTGGAGAAGAAGCTGAAGTCCTCGCTGAATTTCAGTGGCTCCTCCATCTTATAGTAGCTGTCCTCTCCGAGTTCGGCATCGTAGGCAGATGTAAGAGTATCCACCATGGCCGAATCATTGAAGCAAGCGTCGTAGCCTATTTTGACCTGATCATCAATCTTGCAGTCGGAGAAAGCTTCCACTCCTCTGCAGATTTCATGAATCTTGCGTGTGCCGATTTCTCTCGCTTCCGGCGTATAAGTCCGGAAACCGCCCAGAAGCCGGCAAGTCTCGGCGATAATATTGGTTGCAATCCCGCCTTCTATTTCATTGATTGTAAGAATCACGGTGTCCTGCGGGTTGATGTTGCGTGCCTGAATCTGTTGCAGGAGCACATTGATCTGGCATGCCGCCAGAATCGCATCGGCCGCTTTGTTCGGCTCGGAACCGTGGCCACCCTTGCCGTGTACAGTAATGTCAATTTCATCCGCGGATGTGGTAACCGGACCCTTCCGGATGCCAATCTTTCCCACATCTCCTTCCGACGGTGTCACGTGCATTCCAATGAACATATCCACATCATCCACAGCACCGGATTCAATAATCAAGCGAGCGCCGCCCGGCTGAAGTTCCTCTCCCGATTCGAAGATGAGCTTGATTGTTCCGGCGAATTCGTCCCTGTGCTGACAGAGAATCTTCGCATTGCCCAGCATCATCGATGCATGCAGGTCATGCCCACAGGCATGCATCACACCCTCGTTCTCACTGCTAAATGGCAATCCCGTCTTCTCATGCACCGGTAACGCGTCCATGTCGCAACGGATACCAACACATTTGCCCGGGCCTTTCGTTCCATGAATCACACCGATAACTGCAGTGCTGACCGGATTCAGAACCTCATCCACACCATATTCTTGCAGCTTGTTCATGACAATCTTCGATGTCCTTGGAAGATCCTGTCCCAGTTCCGGATGCTGGTGAATATCCCGGCGAATCGCTACGATTTCCTCCAGAATATCGCCTGCCTGATTCATAAATACACTCATAGCCTCACATCCCTTCCCTTATTCCTTTTCGTTGGCAGACTCGATTTTTGTACTCGCGTCTACGTTTTCTTGTTTTCTTGCACAAATTTTAGCGGCAATTCCGGGAAATTGGAAATGAATAATAGTTGTTTTTAACATAATTGCAAATTATCTTCATTCAATTGCTGGGTGATATTATTGAATCCGTTTAAGTATCTCTCTCAACAAATAATATGAATTAGCAGCAGAGTGGATACTAACCCTCTCTTCCGGGGAGTGCGCACCCTCTGTACGAATTCCGAAGGCAATGGCTTCTGGTTTTCTACCCACTTTTTCCATTTTGCGGATAAGGGTGGCAATTTCCACGCCCCAATGTACGGAAGTCATGGGGGCAGCTTTGCCATAATATGAAGTAAAGGCATCCGCTGCAATATCCCGGAGCTTCGATTGTGGCGTATACTCCCAAGCAGCAACTCGGCGTTCGCATTCAAATCGAATACCGTACATATCGCAGAGAGCCTTATACTTGTTCTGCAACACATCCTGCCGGTACTCCGAATTATTCCGGATAGCGAACTGCAACTGGAAAACGCCATCTTCTTCATCCAGGACACCGTAGGTAGCGGAACTATCTGCCATAGTAACAGGCACATTACCAGGGGTAATCATGCCGCAAGGAGCAACGTAAAGGAATTCGATAAGACGCTTGGCATCGGCGTCTTCCAATACCGTTGCAGCCTCTGGGGTTTCTTCCGGAATTATCCGAATCTGCATATCTGGTTCGTTGATGGCATAAGCCGCTGTAATGGTAGATGCAATCTGTTGTAGATTGTGCAGTGCTATCTCTCCAATTCTCTTATCTACGCAAATGACAGCAGCACCGTTGCAACAGATAGCATTGTAGGCACCTTTGCCATAAATATTACGAATGCCAAAATCATGTACTTTCCCGAATGCATACAGAATTTCAGACAATACATAAATGGCATCTGCCCGGCCTGTATGTGCTAGTTCACCACTGTGTCCGCCTCGGATGCCTTCCAGATTAATGCGGAAGCTTTGTGTCGTCTCCAGGTTCGAGACAGGACGCCGTGTTGCCGGGAATTCAACTCGATTTGCACTAATACCAGCACAAGCTACCATGAAAGCGTCGTCATAGAAGCTGTCCATGTTGATGATATAGTCACCGTCCAGCCATGTTGCATCTAAGTGTCCTGCCCCTACACACGCCGCTTCCTCTGAAGCCGTCAATACTAATTGAAGGGCCGGATGCTGTGCCTCAGGATCTTCTGTAATAGCCAAAAATGCCGCTACAGCAATGCCATTATCTGCACCCAAAGTAGTGCAATCCGCATGTATCCAATCCCCATCCACACAAACCTTGATGGCATCCGTTTCAAAATTGTGAGGAGAATCCACCGTTTTATTACATACCATGTCAATATGGCCCTGCAGGATTACCTTCGGCGCATCCTCATATCCCGGTGTTGCGGGAACATCGATGACCAGATTCCAGTCTTCATCCTGTTTGACCGCGTAGCCCTTATCCTCGGCCCAAGCCTTAATGTAATCGCTTAAAGGTTTTTCGTGAAATGTTCCATGTGGATGCTGACACAATTCTCCGAACCATTGGAAGATACCATGAGGTTCCAGTCCGCTTAGTACATTCTCGTCCATCGTTCAATCCTCCCATTTCTTTAATCCAATCTTGCCTACGTTCCTATTTACCAAGATAGGTTCTTCAAGCGCAGTCTAGCATGGCAGAATCAATCACGGAAATTGTTATTTCTCATTTACCTTATCAATTTTCATGATTATCGAAAATTGCATAAATCCGAAGATTGCGATTTTTAACAGTATGGATTATCAGAGGAAACAGCCACCCAAGGTATGAGGTCTTAATTACTCGTTAATTTCCTTTAGGGGAAATTTCTGTTAAAATAGAACATGTTGAAAGGACTACTTTGTTCGATTTGACATCGTATTGGGAGGATATTGCAGACAGGTATACAAGGATATAAGGTGACCATATGGAATTCAGACAGCTGTACTACGTCACGGAAATCGCGAAATATAAGAGTTTCACCAAGGCCGCGGAGGCGCTGTACATCACTCAGCCGAATATTTCCAAGCAGGTGAAGCTTCTCGAGGATGAAATGGGGATTACCATATTTATTCGGAATCCTCACCGAGTAGAACTCACGGAAGAAGGGGAAAGATTCTGCCTGCGGGCGCAGCAGATTCTGAATGATCTCGATCAGCTGATGAAAGAATTCCACCATCAGACGATTCGGGAGAAGGCCATTCTGAACATTGCGGTTTTCCCTGCGTTCCAGAAGACGGTCTCCGCCAAATGGCTCCAGACATTCTATCGAGATCACGTCAACGTTCTCGGTACCATTCGAATGACCGACAATTACACCGCCTACGAAGGACTCAAAGATGAAACCTTCGACTTCGCTATCATCAAGGTTAGGCCGGAGAAGTTAGAGCCGGAATTCGAATATATTCCGCTCATCGAAGAACAGATGCTCGGCATGGTCAGTCGAAATAATCGCGCGGTCAAGAAAGGCAAACTGACGCCCAAAGATCTGGCGAAGACACCGCTGATGACCGGCGAGGAAGGGACGCACCTGTTCCAGGATGCGAAGGACATCTATGATGAGCGCCGGATTCCTTTCAACGTGGCGTATCAGAATACTTTTAACTACGAGCTTAATATCAACTTCATTTCCAATATTGACGGTGTCATGTTCCTGACCGAGTCCACGGCGAAATCCTTGAATAACAACGATACCGTTGCGCTGCCGCTGGATCCGGTTGTTCCCTACAACACCTATCTCGTGTACCCCAAAGAACGGGAGTTCCACGGCATCTATAAGACCTTCATCCAGTTCATGCAGGACGCGAAGGATACGCTGTAGCTCAAAGGGGACCAATTATCTGTAAAAAGAAAGCATCGCCAATTTCCGAGGAAATATAGGATTCCATAACATCGCAGAACCGTCAGGCCGGAAGCATTCCGGAGTCTGACGGTTCTGTTCTTCTCCTGCTATTCTTATTTTCATTCTTATCACGCAGGCTTACCCTATGAGTTCTCATACAATCTCATCATGCGAAATTCTATTTACCGCACCGCATGAGTGATTTGCCATTTACTGAGATGGTTACGATTCCCATGATATATGTCGCTCGCATGATAAGCACTGTACAATTCACATAACAGCACTTATCCCCAGATATCTTCCACCAGCGCCTCATACTGCCGGACGATTTCCTCCTCCGGCATACTGCCGGCATGGGTCAGCCAATAGCGGAGCAGATGGATAATGCCGCCGGCGTGATACGCGGAGGCAACTTCTGCGGCTACGCCGGATTCGTTGTTCTCGCGATTCCGCACAGCGGGGCTGGTCACTCTCAGATTACCATTCGTCATATCGATGCCTGGGATTCTGCCGGTAGATTCCTTA
>CAVGMK010000124.1:0-11511 GCA_963630135.1 Oscillospiraceae bacterium | reverse complement strand
TGTTCGGCCCGATTCGCTACATCGTGGAATCTTCGTACACATCCATCGGCTACGTGGTGCAGAACTACCTGTCCATGTCCACCTGGATGGATCCCCTACGGCTCACGGCAGGTGATAACGGCATGGGATTCCCGCAGAACTGGACGGTATTCTTCATCGCGAATTGCCTGATTGCCATCAGCGTCGTACCGTTCTTCATCGCGAAGATCTCGGAAGGCCGGACCATCCGCAACGTCATCCTGGGCGGCCTCCTGGCCGGCTGCATGGGGACCTGCAGTTCCTTCATGGTGATGTCGAACTTCACCATCTACCAGCAGATGACGGGCTACAAGGATTACATCAGCATGGTGAAGGAGGGCATGAAGGAAGCGCAGGTTATCGTTGAGGTGGTCAAGACCATCCCGATTTCCACGGTGCTGATTATCATCATCCTGGTCTGCATGGCGTTCCTCTTCGTCACCACGCTGGATGCGTACACATTGGTCATCAGCGGATTCACGCAGTGCAACCGCGCGTGCGGCCAGGAGACAGACCTCAAGGGCCGTCTCTTCGCTGCCGTTGCTCTCTATATCACGCCAATTGCCGTAACGCTGGTGAATACCTCCCTCGAGCAGATGAAAGCGCTAATCACGCTGACCTCTTACCCGATGGGCGTCCTCTTAATCATCATCCTGATTGGCTTCCGACGGGATCTCAAGAAAGTCGATATTGACCACTATGACCCGGCGGTGGGAATTGATCCACGCATCTTCGATGATGAGTATGCGGATGACGCAATTTCCCACGAAGCAGCAGAAGCCCATTAGGAATATGTCCTTCCGCTAAAAATAAATTCCATTACAACGAACACACCCGGACCGGCGATGAGAGTCGCTGGTCCGGGTGTACTTCTTTGAACTATTTATTCTTATTTCGAGGTCTGCACAATCTCTGCAACCTTCGTTTCGGGTAGTTCTGCAATCCTTGCAATTTCTGGTACCGACATTCCGTTCTTGTGCAAATTGTAGATAAGTGCATCGTAGATGGCTTCGCCTTTTGCAAGACCTTCGGCAAGACCTTCGGCAAGACCTTCCTCTTTGCCATCTTCGAACATTTCTTTGTATTTATCCGCGAGCGTCATGTAGCTCACCTCCCAGTCATCGTTGCTTCTGGCTCTTTCTACTTTCGACTCTATTCTACCAGTTAGCTCGGAGCAAGGCAATCCAGAGACCAAATAATCTAGGAAGCTACGAAGTTCGGATGACATATTCGTTTGCTTGCTTGTTGCATTAACAAATACTTTGATTGCTTCGTCTCTCATTGGAATAGATTTATCCTCACGGCAGAAGTATTCGAAAGTATATATTGGGAACCCATGGCCATACATGTCGAAAGTATTGATGAAAATAATGTAACTCCCTTTCAAATCGCAGTAATCTGCACCTGCCTGGATTTGATTCAAATCGACAATACCTTGATAATAGCGAGTTCGCTTTGGAATGTTTCGATGATTCCTTGTCTGCATTTCAATATCGTAGACGGTGTCGTCATCTTCGAAGTATACGTCCAATCGGACGCCCTTGCCATCTGGCGTGATATCAATGATTCGCTGGTTTTCTGCCATTCTAATTGACGAAATCTTTCGCGCCAATAGAAGTTCAATCAGTTCCTTGCAGATGTCCGGATTGTTCTGCAGAATATTGCAGAACATGAAATCGTCGGTGAAAGTAAGATCTTGATACGGTTTAATTCTCAGTGCCATTATACTACCTCCGTTTTTTCCTTAGAAAGGCTGGTATTCCCAGCCCGTTACGATTTTGTAGGCTCATTATATTCGGGTCAAAAGTAAATGGAAGTAACTTCCCATAAACCGTACCGAACAAGGCGAAAAAGGTACCGAAAGATCGGTTTTATAAACCGCGGCGTGCTTCCAGCACGCCAAATATTCCACAGAAAAATTTTACCCAGAATCTTAAATTGCCCAATACATGACTCTATAGATAAGTAGAGAGAGATAATCTCCACATAGAATTTCATTCGGGAGTCCTGGCTGGCTTGTCATAGCGGACTTCGGGAAATTGCCAACTTCAAAGACACATCGAATAAAATCCTCGATGGTGTCAACGCAACGATTGCGATTCTTCCGACGTACCTTGTTGCTTCGATTCTCTTGGCACTCATTCCGAGCGTGGTATTCCTGGCATACAAGATTGCCGATATATCTCGTAGCGTGTCAGGCAAAATGACAGGATATTTTAACACAAAATCTTAATTTGGATAGACAGCTGACACTATTTAATAGTGGAAGGAGGAAACAACTGAATAAGATGAATGCGGGGTTGCCGCCGCATTGCGAAAGTCCGGCAATAGCGAATCGAGAGCTGAACACGATGTGACCCGAGTGGGTCCGCGGGGTTCCTGCCGCGTAAGTCCAGGGACAGCAGGCTGAGAGCTGAACACGGCAAATATAACAAGCTGAAGAAATTTCCGACAGAAGCAAATTTCATCCTGGCGTGCATACCCGGACCGGCGATGAGAGTTGCTGGTCCGATATTTCACGAAATCCGGCATGGGTGGCGCGAAGACGGTAACGGCCGGAAAGACAAGCTCGTCGAATAAGATTCGCAAGCTGTTTGCGGTTTTCGTTCTGTAAAGGGTAACATTTCCGCAGTCTGGCTTTGACTCAGGGGTGCGTAATGTAACATAAAGTTGTTATATTGTAAATATTGCATGTTAGTATCGATGAAATGATGTCAACGGATGAATAGCAAGCAAGGAGCGACGATGACCAGCAAGAAACCCGTAATCTATGCGAAAGAAATCGATTTCATACGCGAAGTGGCAAATGAATGCTACGCCGGACTAAGTTCGGAAGACCGAAATTATTTTTATAAGAAAAACGAGGACCCTCCGGCCCTCGTTTTCCCATTTTGTAGGTATATTGGTATTTATAGATTATTTCTCTTTCGATGGCGACGGAGTCGGCGCGATAACGGAAGTGTAGTGCTCCTTGCGGGCCTGGAACTCCGGATCCTTGAAGAGGTTCATCAGGCGGCCTTCATTCTCGAAGATGTCCTCGCCGTGAGCCTTCTTGCCGGAGATGATGTCATGCGCGTGCCACTCGGTGGACGGATCGAAGTCCAGCGTGAAAGCGCCGTCTACAATCTTCAGCGGTCCTTCCAGTCCGCACAGCTCGCATACAGCGGTTGTGGTTCCCGGATAGATGTAGAACGCGTTGCCTTGGCAGTGCGGACATGCACCCTTCTTGCCCTTCCAATAGGACTTGCCGGTCATCTCCGCGATTGGGAATTCGTGGCACTTCTCGTTCTCTTCCTTAATCAGCTGAGCAGCCTCCACCAGGTTGCGTGCGATTTCCTTCATGCGCTCTACCTTCTCGTCCTGCATGATAACGTCCTTGGACCAGCTGAAGAAATCATTGTCAATAACCTTCCAGCCCGGGCTCATTGCCAACATGGCGTGGTCTGTCTCGCAACGAACGGCCCAGTCGGATCCGCCGATGCCGACGAAGGAACATGCCTTCTGCGCGAAATATCTCTCCGGCAGACCTTCCTTGCCAGCCTGCTTCATCTGTACGTGTGCGCCGAACTGCATACCGGAGTCGTGTCCCGGACCCATGCGGTCGGTCAGAATGTGGAACAGACCGGAAGCACCGGATTCGTAGATTGGATCCACGAACAGCACGCCGTCGGCCTCAATCATCTTCTCATAGAACGCAGCGAAGTCGTCCTTACGGGTACATACCATACCCTTGCCCATAACGAGCGCGCGGGAACATGCTACGCAACCGGAACATGTCTGGATATCCCAGTCAAACATATGGATAAATTCAATTTCAGCGCCCAGCTTCTGCGCTTCTTCCAGAGCAACACGGCACATGGTGTCGTTGTTGCCGTTCTTGGTTCCTAAGGAAACACCTAAAATTTTCATATCTTTTCCTCCGTCGTGTTAAGAGTGCGTTAAAAAATATTCATTTCACAATCAGACTATATAAGAAATCCCGTGGAGACGCAAGGAAAAACGCCCATTTCAGCTATACCTCTTCGGTTATCAAATGCATGATTCCAAAGTTATGATTCGGCTAAAAACAGGTTGACCCCGGCCCGCGTCGCCCGGCGTCATATGAAGTATGGTAGAATACAGAAATAATTTATAATGCCCGCTCCTTTGCCGAATCCTATGACTGGATATGTGAGGAGGACAAGGAAGATTTCGTCGAATCCATTCAGCGCCTAGAGGAAGCGATCCATCAATAGCAAAGCCAATAAAAAATGCCGCACCCTTACGGATGCGGCATTACCTATCATTCGATATAAATTAGTTCACCTTGTCCTTCAGTGCCTTGCCAGCCTTGAAAGTAGGAGCTACCGATGCAGGAATCTGTACGGTCTCACCGGTCTGAGGGTTTCTGCCCTCTCTAGCAGCTCTGTCCTTTGCTTCGAATGTGCCGAAGCCAACCAGAGATACCTTCTCCTTGGAAGCAAGAGTTTCACCAACGGTCTCAGTGAAAGCATTCAGAGCCTTCTCTGTATCAGCCTTGGACAGGCCGGATTTAGCTGCCATCTTTGCAATCAGTTCTGCTTTGTTCATATCAATCTCTCCTTAAAATATAGTTATATTCATCAGAGCTCCCTAGATAAGCTCCATTCAAAACATCTGCGTTAATGATACCCCATTCCCTTCAGTGTTTCAAGCAGTTTTCCCTGATTCTCCTCAAATTGCGATATTTCGGGCCGTTTGTGTTTAGACCGCAATCCGAGGAATTAGACCAACAAAGTCTTGATATCATGAAATGGAAATCGCTCATCTTTCTGGATATTAGTGAGCTTGAAAGCGGTTGCTGGCTGTATCGATCCGTGCTAGCTTTTGTACTCTCCGCCTCCTTGTGGTACAATACACTCTGTATGGGTATAAGACTAGAGAAAGAGGTGATTATTTCAGAATGGTAGCAGCATTATTATTGCGGCAATTAGTAATTTTCTTCTTCTATATGGATGCAGGGTTCCTACTGGTATGGCTCGGCATTCTCAGAGCGGAAGACAGCCGGGTGCTGTCGCTTCTATGCGTCAACCTGCTTCTGCCCTGCGCGATATTGAAATCCTTCCAAGCGGATTATACCGCGGAGATCCAGAGCGGCTTTCTTCTGGCGATGGCGGCGGCACTGGTGTCGCAGCTCCTGCTGCTCGGTATTGCCTATGGCATTAGCGCGGTGAAGAAACTGGATGCGGTCGAGCTCGGCTCCATCATCTACCCGAACAGCGCGAACCTGATCTTGCCGCTGGTAACCGGTGTGCTGAGTGAGCATTACGTCATCTATGCCAGCGCGTATTCCTGCATTCAGGGCATCTTCCTGTGGACGCACGGTAACTCGATGATGAAGGGCGACCGCGATCTCAACTGGAAGAAGGTCTTCCTGAACCTCAACCTGATAACGGTTGTGCTGGGAACCATCATGTTCTTCTGTCACATCCAGCTGCCGGACATCATCGTGGACACGCTGGACGGCGTCTCGTCTGCGCTCGGCCCGGTCAGCATGATTATCATCGGCATGTTGCTCTACAACGTGAACTGGAAGAATCTCTTCAGTAATAAGCGGGTCTACGCGATTGTGCTGTTAAAAATGATTTTCATCCCGCTGGCTGCCGCGGCCATATTCAAGTATTCACCGGTCCAGAATCTGGTAGCGGACGGTAAAATGATATTATTAATCACACTTTTCGCCATCATGGCGCCGACCGCGACGGTCATCACGCAGATGGCACAGCTCTCGAACCGGGATGACCAGTACGCGGCGGCAATCAATGCGCTGACGACACTACTGTGTATCGTCACCATGCCGCTGATTACGATGTGGTATATGAGCTAGTGGACATGAAGGTATGAATGAAGCGGAGTATCACGCATTCGCGTAACGTAGTAAGAACTCTGCGCTGCCATGCGTGGCACCCGCTACACAGAGCTGCATCGCACCCATTTGAGACACGTGCGATGATGCGGCGCGAGCGATTTGAATAAGCGAAATTAATCTCTTGCCGTGTGCGATGTTGCTGTATCCCATCGCACGGCCACGCGAATATGCGATTGCGAATATGTGGTAATGTTGTTTCGCATGGCCGCGCGAACACAAAAGATATACAAGAATAGATAAGATAAATATGAAACGAGGAAGAGAAATGAACCGAAAACAACGGGCATATCTGAAATCGGGAATCTATTTCGGGGCATTTGTCCTGCTGCTGGTTCTACTGCTTAAGGTGGACGTCCGAGCCATCGGCGCCGACGGAACCAATGTGGGACTATCACATCTGAATGAAGCCATCCACTTCGTCACGCGGTCACATCCGTACATTTACGTGGTGACCGAAGCCATCAAGTGGATTGCCGTGGCCGTGATGGCCTCCTTCATTCTGCTGGCCATCGGGGTATTGATTAAGAACCGGACGCTTCGCTCTATTCGTGGCATCCTCTGCCTGTTCCCGGTATATGCGCTGATGATTCCGTTCTATTTCATCTTCAATGTGCTTACGGTGAACTGTGGGCCGGCGCTCTTCCTGGGTCAGAATCATCCGTCAAATTCCTTCCCGTCGCTCTCCACCATGTTCTGTCTGGTGGTGTTCGGGACGGCTATGCGGGAGTGGCACAAGCTCTTCCGCCATAATGAGAAGCTTCGTTCGAATCTGGAGAAGGGGGCGCTTATCCTGATGGCGGCATCGCTGCTCATCCGTTTGCTGGCCGGCATGAACTGGATTACGGATCTGCTGGCAGCCTGTCTCATCAGCCTGTCGCTAATCCAGCTGTACAATGGCCTCTGTATCCGAATTGTGTATACGTCGCCCGAAGAGAAGATGACGCACCGGAAACAACCAGCCGCTGGCAGGTAGGCGCTGAGGCGTCTGTCAGAACCGGTATTTTCAATCTGCGCGACAGGGCGTCCACGAACTAAGCGGCATAGAATTATGCAGTGAGATGTTAGCAGGGATAGACGAACTCACCTCGCATAGCGGGGCGCTTAGCGAAATAACCGGGGGGAAAGAATCCTGGAATGCGTAGATGTATCGGCAAGTGAAAAGCAGAAGAAGGGCATGTGAACATCTTCCGGTAGTTGCCACCCCGCGGATGTGATATACTGAACTTGCACGGTGAGGCAGTCGCCGAACCGGACAGTCCGAGTATTTGGTACAGGTCATACCGCGTAAGCCGAGTAGCAATAGACGGATGGCGGGAGCCAGGCGTTCCGAGCCAGATGATGCGTAACGGTTGATACGAATTGGACCTTTGCCGAGCCGGACGATGAGGGAAGAAGAAATTTATTTTTGGCAGAGGAAACGTTGAAATGGGCCCGGCAATGAAGCCGATTCCAACCGAGTAATAGGAGTAATAAAGGAGACTGATATGGGTATTTTCGATTCGCTGAAGAAGGATCTTTTCGCCGGTGAGGAAGAACCGGCGCAGAACACGCTGGAATCCATGGTTCACAGTGATTCCACGGACGCCGGCCGCGCGCGCGTCATCGTGGTGGAGCCGCTTCGTATGGAGGAGTGCAATGCCATGGTGGAGTGCATCCGCCACGGCCTGGTCGTTGTCATCAACACGGAGAATCTCGAGGCCGAGTTCGCTCGCCGCATCGTCGATTTCCTGACCGGCGCCACCCGCGCCATCGACGGCCGTTCGCTGCGCATCAACAGTGTGACGTATATTTTTGCGCCGGCTGACATCGATGTGGCCATCCGCCGCAAAGAGAAGCGCGAAGTTCCGGTGCAGGAGCCGGTGCAGACTAATCCGGCCCATCGGGTGATTCCCGATGAGGCGGTCCATACGGTGACCGAGGGGCTGTCGGCGCGCCAGAATTTTGCCGCCGTTCGCGAGGAGCAGGAAGAACCGGAAGAAGAGGTGTATGAACCGGCGCACGCGTATGCGGAATCGGACGCTTATGAGGAATCCGATGGCGAAAACGAGGATGACGTATACGAATCGGATGAAGAAATCACCGAGGGGAATGCATACGAGTCGGGCGAGTATGATGCACCGACATATGATGCGGACGAGGAAGATAACGAGGCCGCTGCAGCGGACTACGACGAGGCACCTTCCGCTTATACCAATTCGCGTTCCGCTTATGGCTCGGAATCGATGTCGGAGCTATCCGACCAGTTCGGTGGCCGTCGCGTGACAGATGACACCATCCTGTACGGCATCCGCAAGGAAGACGTGCAGTAGCGGCAAGTGATGTTCGAATGCAGGATGCCTGCGGAACTTCGGTTCTGCGGGCTTTCTTCTATATGTAAATCGTCTATATGTAAATCGTCGTGTGAGTCGCCAAAGAAGTAAGCTACCGGAGCGAAAGCCGTTTCATTCGGCAAATCCGATGAATCAGGCGACCTTGATATTTCTGATATATTAGATGGGCTCACGATATCTGACAAGTTCGACTAATCTAGCAGATTTGACGTATCTGATTGACATATCTGAAAGAAGGAAGCGATGCTGGAGCAAATTGTAGAGAAGACAAATAGTTATATTGAAGAAATGCCCAAGAAGGAACGAAAGAAGCTGGGGCAATTTTTCACGAGCATGGAAACGGCTCGCTACATGGCTAATCTCTTTGTTCTGCCGAATCAGGAAACAATAACTGTACTGGATGCAGGTGCCGGATCGGGAATTTTGACCTGTGCAGTTATTGAGAGACTCAGTCAAATCGATAGTGTTAACGAAATTGTTGTTACATGTTATGAAACGGATGAAAATGTTCTGCCGTTGCTACGCGAGAATCTGCTCTATATGCAGGAGCATTCTTGGAAGAAGGTAATTGTGCGGGTTCTGACGAACAACTATATCACCAGTCAACATCTTGATTTCAACCACATGCTTGGTGGAAATTGGAATCCGGAGAAATATGACATCGTGATTGGGAATCCGCCATACATGAAAATTGCAAAGGATGCACCGGAAGCGATAGCAATGCCCTCCGTGTGTTATGGGGCGCCGAACATGTATTTTCTTTTCGCATCCATGGGATTGTTTAATTTGAAGGATGATGGGGAAATGGTCTACATCATTCCGAGATCCTGGACCTCCGGCGCATATTTCAAGCGATTTCGGGAATATTTCCTGTCAGAAGGAAAACTGATTCATATTCATTTGTTCGGTAGTAGAAGCAAAGTGTTTGATAAAGAAGATGTCCTGCAGGAAACGATTATTGTAAAAGTAAAAAAGACGAGAATCCCGCCGGAAACGGTGACGATTACGACGACACGTACCAACAAGGATTTTGGCCATTGTACAACGATGAAAGCGCCATACGAATTGGTTGTCTCCGGTAGTGAGAAATATGTGTACTTGGTTACGAATGAGGAAGAGGTTGCCGTACTTGAGAAAATGCACCAATGGAACAAGACGCTTCCGGAAATCGGATTGAAAATGAAGACCGGATTGACGATTGACTTTAGAAATCGGGATATCTTGCGAGACGGTGCAGAGGAAGGCGCCATTCCATTGTTCTATTCCCAGCATATTAAAGATGGTGTTGTTCGTTTCCCTATTCAGAAAGAGAATGAATATGTCGTAACGAAGCAGAAGGGGCTGATGCAGGATAATCACAATTATCTGTTCGTCAAGCGGTTTACGGCAAAGGAGGAACCTAGAAGATTACAATGCGGCGTATACCTGGCAAAGAACTTTCCTCAGTATTCGAAAATCAGTACACAGAATAAAATTAATTTTATCGATGGCTTGATGACGAATATGTCAGAATGCTTGGTGTATGGTCTATACGTTTTGTTCAACTCAACAATGTATGACGAGTATTATCGAATTCTGAATGGCTCAACACAAGTTAATTCAACCGAAGTAAATGCAATGCCGGTTCCGGACCTCTCTATTATCCAAGACATGGGAAGAAAAATGATGAAAAGCAGAGATATGTCGGAAGCGAATTGCAATCGAATTCTGGAGGGGTATTGTGGATAAGGTAGAAGATGCTCGAAGAATCCTGGAATTTTTGGGAATGCCAAAGGCGCAGCAGTCGGATTTGTGCTGTTATACTTTGCTCGCCATGGCAGGCATACAACCGGATATGTCGTGGCGTGATGCGACAAACAATTGGATACGAATTCATGACATTATGCGGTTCGTGGGAACCAATTATGGAACCACCTATGCGGAGAACAGCCGGGAAGTGTTCCGCAAACAGGCGATGCATCATTTTCGAATTGCTGCACTGGTAGAAGACAATGGAAAGGCAACGAATAGTCCGAATTATCGGTACCGTCTCACCGCTGAAACGTTGGAATTGGTAAGAAAGTATGATAGCGCTGAATGGGAGAAATCTCTGGCAAAGTACTCCTACTATCATGAGAAATTGATTACTACCTACGCGTCGAAAAAAGAAATGCAGAAGCTACCGGTGAGGATAAATGGTGCCGATTTCAGATTTTCAGCCGGAAAGCACAATGAGTTGCAAAAAGCGATTATCGAGGACTTCGCTCCACGATTTGCACCGAATGCAGAATGTCTCTATGTGGGAGATACTATCAAGAAGGATCTGGTAAAAAATACGGACAAGCTGAAGAAGCTAGGCTTAGAAATCACTTTGCATGATAAAATGCCAGACGTGGTATTGTACCGAGAAGATCGGGACTGGGTCTATTTCATTGAGTCGGTCACTTCCGTAGGACCGATGGATCCGAAACGAGTCCTGGAAATCTCGGAAATGACGCAAGCTGTCACTGCGGGAAAAATATTCGTGACGGCATTCCTTGACTTCAAGACGTATAAGAAATTCGCGGAGGAATTGGCTTGGGACACAGAGGTATGGATTGCGGAATTGCCGGAACACATGATTCACTTGAATGGCGATAAATTTATGGGACCAAGATAGCGAACGTGACTCAACCCTGACAATGCATTCAATTTAGAGGCATGGGCAAAGTATCATATGACCAAAGCGAACAGATTGCTACACTGCCGGAATAGTGGAAAAATAGTTGAAATAGTTGAAATTTGGCCGAGGTTGCCGACGCTATCTGAAATATTTTCCATTGTCATCTCGGAACACGAAGTCCGTGGAGCCGCCGCAGCGATTGCAGAAAGCGCTCTTGTACTGGAAGCCAGGTGCGTAGCCGCCGAAGCCTTCTTCGAGGTCATCGGACTGACAGAAGGCGCAGATGCGAGGGGCGTTTCCGTCACGGTCGTCCACCTTGCGGTGCTGCTTGTAGTTCGGTAGCTCGTCGTGATTGCGGGCTTCGAAGCCGGTAGCAACGTTATTCAGTTCGTTCTCGGTCATGGACCATCTGCCGTCTGCCATTGTGAATGCCTCCTTGAGAGCGGATATTATTGTGGGAATTTGCGTCATCACCCCATCCGTTAGGGTGGCGAACAAAGGTGCCTCCTCGGAAGTGTGGGGTGAGAAATGTTTATTTTTGACCATTATATACCAGTGAACGGAGCGAAAGAAGCGATTGTATAACGAAAAGTACAAGAATAACTTGAATGTTTATACATGATAATGTATTATTA
>CAVGMK010000123.1:0-11681 GCA_963630135.1 Oscillospiraceae bacterium | reverse complement strand
GAAATATACCTACGAAGATGTCTGCCTTCTGCTCAACTGGAAGCAGAACCAGACGGCACAGAATATCGGCGGTTATTTCTACGATAAGGAGACGAAGACGATGCCGGTGTTCATCAACTACGATAAAGCGGAAGACGCTATCGCGTACGAGGACCGTTTTGTCGCGCCAGATCAGCTAATTGCGCTCTCGAAACACCCGCGTAAAGTGGATTCCAAGGATGCCGATCACATCTATCGGCGGAAGCCGGAAGACCGGGACAATCGAATCTATCTTTTTGTCCGGAAGAATAAAGAAGACAAGGATGCGAAGGAATTCTACTTCCTGGGTGAGATGACTGCAGAGGGCGAACCGCGGCCAATCCGGCTTGAGAAGACGAATGATAGCGCTTTCGAGATTCAGTACCGGCTGGAACATCCCGTTCGCGCGGACATCTATGAGTACATCGTGGAGGAGAGCGTATAGCGCCCTAGTAAGAGATCTATGGAAGGAAATAGAATGAATCAGGTTAAAAGAATATCCGTTGTTGCCGCCGTTATCCGGAAGGAGAATCGGATCTTCGCGACGCAGCGGGGTTACGGTGATTTCAAGGACGGTTGGGAATTTCCCGGCGGGAAGGTGGAGCCAGGAGAGACACCGGAAGCGGCGTTGGCGCGAGAAATCCGCGAGGAACTGGACGCGGAGATTCAGGTAGGAGACTTTATCTGTACGGTGGAGTACGATTATCCGACGTTCCATCTGACGATGCATTGCTACTGGGCGGAGGTGCGGCATGGGGAACTGACGCTTCTGGAGCATGAGGCAGCACGTTGGCTGGATAGCGCCCACCTGGACGATGTGGACTGGCTGCCGGCGGATCGACCGGTGGTGGAGGCGATCCGAGAGACGCTGGGCGATGCCGGTGCAAGGTAACCATAATGTAATATGATACATACGATGATCACCCGCATCGGAAGAATCCTGGATGCGTATCCGTCGCTGCAGAAGATGTATGCGGCGGACGACGGCAACACGGAGGTGTGGTGCTTCGAGCATGCGTCCGCGACGCTTTCGGCGTTCACGCATGAGCCGGAGGTGCTGGATTTCTAGGGGCTTCCTCGGAAACCTGGGAGTTGGAGCAATTAATTTTAACCGGCTCACGGAATCCGAAACTGATGTAAGTCTTGACAATATGGCATATATACCATAAAATATAGCAAAGGAGATGGTATGGCGTCGTTTGAAATTATATTTTACGAAAAAGATAACGGAGAGTGTCCCGTTGAGGAATTCCTCGATTCGCTTGAATTGAAAATGCGAGCGAAGATGGTAGGCTTGCTAGAATTATTGGAAGAAAAAGGCAATCAGCTTAGAGAACCGTATAGTAAGCATATAGATGATGGCATCTTTGAAATTCGATGCAAGGTGGGGAACAACATAACCAGAGTGCTGTTTTTCTTCTATTATGAAGGTAAAATAATACTCACTAATGGATTTGTTAAGAAGACTCAGAAAACGCCTCCTGATGAAATTCGGATTGCGAAAATTCGTAGAGCCGACTTCAAGGAAAGGATGAAGAACCATGAAGACATTGAAACAGTATAAAGACCAACAAATGAAAGATGCGGATTTTGCGAAAGAATATGAAGCTATTCAGCCAGAAATGGATGTGATTAAGGCTATCGTAGAGGCTAGACTTTCGCAGAATATGACACAGAAAGAACTTGCACAACGCACGGGCATTAATCAGGCGGATATTAGCAAGCTTGAAAACGGAACACGCAACCCTTCTGTCAATTTGCTGAAAAGATTGGCCGATGGAATGGGGATGTCTCTGAAAATTGAATTTGTGCCAAAACAGCACAGCTAATGAATCATAGGCGGCATCCGCCATGTCTTCATCCCCAATCTGCGAGTTCGTTGCTTTACACGTTCGATGATCACCCGCATCGGAAGAATCCTGGATGGGATTCTAATGTATATTCAGACCGGTAAGGTGAAGGATGTCTCCAAGCAGCTCCATGCCAATCCGAAGGCGGAGATTTGCGCTTTCCTGAATGGAGAGTGGTTGCGCGTGGCAGGGGAGCTTGCGGAGGATGACCGGATGGAAGCGCGGCAGTCCATGCTGGATGCGTATCCGTCGCTGCAGAAGATGTATGCGGCGGACGACGGCAACACGGAGGTGTGGTGCTTCGAGCATGCGTCCGCGACGCTTTCGGCGTTCACGCATGAGCCGGAGGTGCTGGATTTCTAGGGGCTTCCTCGGAAACCTGGGAGTTGGAGCAATTAATTTTAACCGGCTCACGGAATTGGGGATACCCAATAGGAACGTTGACGCCGAGGTACATTGCGGGCAGTGAAGCAGTGAAGTTCAGAGTGAAGTGCAGTGAAGTTTGCAGGGAAGTGCAGTGAACTCTAGAATGAAGTACAGTGAAGTTTCTGTTTACTTGTTCATCCCATCTCGATATAATAGAAGAAAAAAGGATGGTTTCGAATTATGCAAATCAATGAACTTGTGGAAGAAGCATATTTAGAGAGCCGAACAATTGAATACAAAGGCATCATTGAAGAGGGAAAGGGCAAAGATGGGAAACCCATCGAAATCGGTTGGCTCAAGACTTTGGTTGCTTTTGCGAATACTGAAGGGGGTACTCTCTTTGTTGGCGTCGAGGACAAGACGAATAAAGTTGTTGCGCTAGATCAGAAGCAAGCGGACAGAACCATTCTGATGATTCATCGACAAATTCGGGAGCGCATAGAACCTATTATTGATTATGATATCTCGACAATTGTAATCAAAACAAGCACTGAACCGCGATATATTATTAAGGTTGAGGTAAAAGCGAACAAGAACCTGCCGGTGGCCCTTCATGATAAGGGAATGCTAGGAATATACGTAAGAAATTACGGTCGAACTGATTTGGCGACACAAGAACAAATCCGGGATTTGGTATTGATGAGTGATAACACGCCGTTCGATACCGCTTATGGTGAAGAGGAGTATAAGGAGAACGATTATCATACGCTGCGAAGTGTTGCTCACTCAAGAAACGTGGAAATCAAT
The DNA here is from genome assembly GCA_963630135.1 of Oscillospiraceae bacterium. Lineage (GTDB taxonomy): Bacteria > Bacillota > Clostridia > Peptostreptococcales > Anaerovoracaceae > Mogibacterium_A. Next base: position 8,640 of record CAVGMK010000123.1, on the reverse strand, counting down.
GAGAAATTGCTGATTTCCCGAGGCATTATTTCCAGCGACAGAAAGACTTCGAGAGGAATGAAGTTGTTCAAGGATTCGTGCAATGATACCAGAACGAAAATTGTCATGACCGCTTGGCCTAGTGTAACCAAAGGAAGTGATGTTGTGAATGCAACGGAGGAATACGTGGGTAATCTTCTGAATGGTATTGAATGTGCTACTTCCTTTATTCGAAATCACTCGGTGAACGGATACAAGAAAGAAGAAGACTCTCGGGTAGAATATTTCTCATTTCCGGCCAGATCGGTAACCGAAGGCATTGTAAACGCAATCGGCCATAGAAATTATTATATTCAGGGCAGCCAGATTGAAGTGAACATATTCAAGGACCGGTTGGAAATCACCTCTCCGGGTTCATTGCTTGGGGTCAGGGAATTGCATAATGAGAAGAACATTTCTTCTATTATTCCAAGACGGAGAAATGATGTAATCTGTTCCATATTAGAGATATGCCGTTATATGGAAGAACGCGGATCGGGGTTCGACAAGATAGAGTCGGACTATGAGAAGTATGGAGAGAACTATAGACCGTATGTATCTGCTGATGCAACTTCATTCACATTAACATTGCCGGATTTGACGTTCGGGGGGGAGACATTCTCTGCCACGGATGAAGTAACGGATGTGTACGTGGAAGTAGCTCTGGAAGGGAAAAATGACCTTCGCATATTGTCATTTTGCTACAATACACCTCGTACGGTACGAGAAATCGCAGAACATCTGGGCATGACACCTTCCACCTATTTCCGTGGCAAGATTATCTCTCGCCTCGTGGATGCGGGATTGCTTAAAGAAATGATTTCAGATAAGGGAAAGAAATTCCTGGCCAATAAAGACAAAGTCTTTCGGAAGGGAATGTAATGGACCAGAACTTTACCTTATCTTTGTGGCAAAAATATAATTCCATGATGACCCCACGCGGCCGGCGGTGCTATACTTGACCTGAAGGAGGAATAAGTATGTCAGATATTCAGAGAGACTTAGGTGCACAGAAGCGCATTGCGCTGATTGCCCACGACCATAAGAAACAAGCCATGATTGGATGGTGTAAGAAGAATAAGGAAATCCTCGGGAAGCATTTCCTCTGCGGAACCGGAACCACTGCGAAGCTGATTGCGGAGAACACCGGCCTGCCGGTAGAGGCGCTGAAGAGCGGCCCGCTGGGCGGAGACCAGGAAGTCGGTGCACGGATTGCCGAGGGACTGGTGGACATGGTCATTTTCTTCAGCGACCCGCTGGAGGCACAGCCACACGATCCGGACATCAAGGCACTGCTTCGAATCGCCAACGTATATGATGTTCCGTTCGCCAACAACAGAGCAACTGCGGATTTCATGATTCACAGCGAGTTCTTCAACAGCAGCTACACCTGCGTCAGCGAGGATTACCGCGATATGAATCAGCAGCGCCTCACCACTATCCAGCATTCGATTGATAGTGCGAGCGAACGCGCAAGCGGGGACAAGACTTCGAAGGTTAGCAGCAGATAGGATGGATTTTGGCCATTGACAAATCAGGTCTGCACGCGGATACTGATAGTAGCAAATCGGCAGGATTTCAGAAGGGACTAGCGCTATAGCTACGCCTCGGAAGCCGTCGCCGGAAATCATTATATTTCAGAGCAGGAAGACAAGGAGGTCATCATGCCACATATTAACGTAAAAATGTTCCCGGGAAGAAGCGACGAACAGAAGAAGGCACTGGCAGATAAGCTGCGCGCATGCGCACAGGAAGCACTGGGCTGCTCGGCAGACGTGCTGTCCGTATCGGTAGATGATATCGCACCGGAAGCTTGGAACAGCGAAGTCGGTGAGAAGATTCCGGAAGAGAAGATCTATTCCGGCGAGATGTACGTGGTAAAGTAAGCGTATCCAATAAGTACATCAAGTATGCGCATCGATTGCGTGCATTAGGCAGGTATATCCATGATGCACAGGAATGGCGCACCCATTCAGTACATCAAGGACTTACAATCAATAATGGAACGAAAGAACGGCAGACGGCGAGATTTCCTCGTTGCCTGCCGTTTTTATGTGAGGCCATGCGGCGGGGCCTTCGCCTGCTATTTTAGCGTACGGGCGTGCAGCGAGATTTTCACTTGCTGACTTTGTCTGCAGTCATGCGGCAAACTCCTTGTTGTGTATGGATTCACACGAATTGTTGCGATGATTGATGACTTGATTGAACAGAGAACTTCGCCCAATCGTATGTAAAATGAGTCGGAAATTTCCGGCGGAGACTTTACTTTATTTTTACCCAAGTGAGATAACGGACTTTACGTCCCGAAATTATACTTAGAGCTGTAATCAATCAAGACAATAATTCAAATCAATATTTAAATTGAACAAGAAGGAGAATGAAATGAAGAAGAGAAATCTTAAGTTCGTCGCCCTTGGCCTGAGTGCTATGTTGGGGGCAGTTGCACTGACTGGATGCGGAAGCTCCAGTTCCGGAACCGTAAGCACCAACGGTTCGACTTCCATGGAGGAAGTAATGGGCGCACTTTCGGAACAGTATCAGAATGATAACAGTGGCGTTACTGTTACGTATGACCCAACCGGATCCGGTACCGGTATCGAGGAAGTAAAGAACGGAAATACCGACATCGGTCTTGCTTCGAGACATCTGAAGGACGAAGAGAAGGACGGTCTGACAGAGACAGTCATCGCTCTGGACGGAATTTGCGTAATCGTTAACTCCAACTGCGGTGTTGAGGATCTGACCACTGATCAGATTGCTGACATCTTCACCGGAAAGATCACCAACTGGAGCGAAGTTGGCGGAAACGACGGCGAGATTTCCTGCATCGGCAGAGAGTCCGGTTCCGGTACGAGAGACGGATTCGAGAGCGCAACAGGCACAGAGGATGCTTGCAAGCTCGAGCAGGAACTGACCTCCACAGGCGCAGTTATCTCCGCAGTAGGCAGCAATGAGAACGCTATCGGCTATGCTTCTTTCTCCGCAGTAGAAGGACAGAGCGATGTGAAGGCAATCAAGGTTAACAGCGTAGCATGCAGCGAAGACACCATCAAGGATGGAAGCTATGCACTCCAGCGTCCGTTCTGCTTCATCACTCAGACAGACGCAGAGCTGTCCGACGAAGCACAGGGATTCTTCGACTTTGCAACATCTGCTGACGCAGCAGATCTGATCCGTAACGCAGGAGCAGTTCCGGTTAACGAATAATCTGAGAACACAGAATGAGGGTCGTGCAGCGGAAAGGCGGGCACGGCCTTCTTTCCTTTATTAGACATCAACAAACAACACAAAGACTTGTATTACCAGAAATTTGCATACCTTAAGATTTGGAAAGGAAGTATAGACAGCAAATGAGAAAGAAGAAAGACGGACTTGAAAACGCAATAAAGATGCTATTCATGATCTGCGGTTTTGTCAGTGTCGCCTTCGTACTGCTGATCAGTATCTACCTGATTATTTCCGGAATTCCGGCCATCCACAAGGTGGGCCTGTTCAAATTCCTGTTCGGCACCACCTGGTCTGCCGGACAGAATCAGTTCGGCATTCTGCCGTTCATCCTGACCAGTGTATATGGCACGGCAGGGGCGGTCGTCTTGGGAATTCCGATTGGTATTTTTACCGCAATGTTCTTAGCGAAAGCGGCTCCGCCAAAGATCGCCAGAATCATTCAGACAGCCGTCGAGCTGCTGGCCGGTATACCATCCGTCGTATATGGCCTGGTGGGCATGACCGTGCTGGTGCCGAGCGTGCAGAAGGCATTTCACCTGTCTTCCGGCGCGACACTGTTCTCAGCCATCATCGTGCTGACCGTCATGATTCTGCCGTACATCATCAGCGTATCCGCGACAGCGCTTCGGGCAGTACCGAAGGAATATGAAGAAGCATCTCTGGCGCTGGGCGCCAATAATACAGAGACCTGGTTCAAGGTCACCCTGCCGGCCGCCAAAAGCGGTGTGGCAGCGGCCATCATTCAGGGCGTGGGACGTGCCCTGGGTGAAGCGATGGCCATCATCATGGTTGCCGGTAACGTAGCGAACATGCCGACCCTGTTCGGTTCCGTACGTTTCCTGACGACCGCCATTGTATCGGAAATGTCCTATGCATCGTATGGATCTCTGCAGAGGCAGGCGCTGTTCTCCATCGGACTGGTACTATTCCTGTTCATCATGTTGATTAACGCCATTCTGCACATGGTAATCAGAAAGGAGGAGGACTAATGAGCGGATCTCGTAAGACCAAGGATTTCCTGCTGAAGTTCCTGATGGCGCTGTGCTCCGGCATCACCTGCCTGGTCCTTCTGCTGATCATCGGTTACATCCTGTACCGCGGCCTCCCGTCGCTGAGCTGGAACCTGCTCTCGACAGAGCCGAATAACCTGAGCGGCAACATCGGTGTGCTGCCGAATATCCTGAACACACTCTATATCATCTTCGTGGCGATGATTATCGCGCTTCCGCTGGGCGTGGGCGCTGCCATCTACCTGACGGAGTATTCGAACAACCCGAAGCTGACCCGTCTGATCAGCTTTGCCTCGGAGATTCTGACCGGTATCCCATCCATCCTGTTCGGCCTGGTCGGCATGCTGGTATTCATTCAGATCCTGGGCCTGCGGCAGGGTATTCTGGCCGGCGCGTTGACGCTGGTACTGATGGTGCTTCCAACCATCATCAGCAATACCCGTGAGAGCCTGCTGACGGTACCGCAGAGCTACCGCGAAGGCGCCCTGGCGCTGGGAAGCGGCAAATGGCACATGATTCGTACCGTTGTCCTGCCGAGCGCACTGGACGGCATCATCACCGGATGTATCCTGTCGATTGGCCGGATTACTTCGGAGTCGGCGGCCCTGCTTTTCACCGCCGGATTCGGACTGAAGCTCCTCGGTTTCGCCCAAGCGATGCAATCGTCTTCGGCGACCCTGACCGTTGCACTCTACATCTACGCCAGCGAGCGTGGTGAATACGACGTCGCCTTCGCCATCGCCATCGTGCTGATGGTACTGACCCTGGCGCTCAACCTGATTGCGTCTCATACCGCAAACAGAATCAAACAGAAAAGAGGATAAGATATGAACGATACAATTATCAAAGTCCGCAATCTGGACCTGTGGTATGGCGACCATCAGGCCCTGATGGACATCAATATGGACATCCCGGAGAATGCGATTACCGCTTTCATCGGACCTTCCGGCTGCGGCAAATCCACATTCCTGCGCAACATGAACCGCATGAACGACTTGATTGAGGGTTGCCGTGTAGAAGGCACCTTGGAATACCGGGGTAAAAATATACTCGACAAAGACCTGGACGTTACCGACCTCCGCAGACGTGTCGGGATGGTATTCCAGAAGCCGAATCCATTCCCAATGAGCATCTACGACAACATCGCGTACGGCCCACGAGTAGCCGGCATCAAGAATCACCAGGAACTGGACGAGATCGTCGAGCGTTCCCTGAAGGCTGCCGCTATCTGGGACGAGACCAAGGACAGACTGAAGAAATCCGCGCTGGGCATGTCCGGCGGACAGCAGCAGAGACTCTGCATCGCCAGAGCGCTGGCAGTAGAACCGGATGTCCTCCTGATGGACGAGCCAACCAGTGCGCTGGATCCGATTTCCACCGGTAAAATCGAGGACCTGGCCGAGGAACTGAAGAAGAAGTACACCATCGTCATCGTCACGCACAACATGCAGCAGGCGGTTCGTATTTCCGACCGCACCGCATTCTTCCTGCTGGGCGAGCTGGTGGAGTACGGCGATACACAGCAGATGTTCAGCAATCCGAGAGACAAGCGCACCGAAGATTACATCACCGGTAGATTCGGTTAGAGATATAATTCGGTTAGAATGGTGGGTGTCAGATGGCGAGAAGCCATCGCGGGCTCGATACGATAATTCGGGGCCGTCGGCAACTCGGGATGGATATGGAGTAACAGAATTGGGACCAGCTTAACCATCGAGCCCGGGTATCTGCACCGCCACAGACGACATAGAGAATATCGAATGAAGAATATAACGAACGTATAATGGAGGTTCATTTCATGAGAGAGACTTTTCAAGGTGAATTGAAAGAATTAAATAGTGAAATGTGCATCATGGGCGGTCTTTGCGAGGACGTCATCGAGAGAGCCGTTCGCTGCTTCCTGACCAACGATATGGAGCTGGCGAAGAAGGTGGTATCTCTGGGCGAGACCATCTCTCAGAAGGAACGTGAGATTGAGACCATGTGCATTCAGCTGATTATGAAGCAGCAGCCGGTGGCATCGGACCTGCGGGTCATTTCCGCCGCGCTGAAGATGGTAACGGATATGCACCGCATCGGCGACCAGTCCCTGGACATCGCGGAGATCGTCCAGACCGGCCAACTGACGGATGCCATCCGCACGAAGGATTATGAGGATATGGGTAAAGCCGTCATTCACATGGTGAACGCCAGCGTGGAGGCATTCCAGTCCCATGACCTGGAGCACGCGAAGGAAGTCATCGCTTACGACGATGTCGTCGATGATCTCTTCGATAAAATCAAATTCAACCTGCTCGAACGCATCCGGGGGCGCATCGATGATAGCGACCGCGATGTACTCGACATGTTGATGATTGCGAAGTACCTAGAGCGTATCGGCGACCATGCTGCCAACGTCGGCAACTGGGTGGCTTACTCCGTGAACGGAGAGCTGCTGCCGGATAATTAAAGTTCCCAGACCCTAAGGGATGCAATAACAAGTACGGAAACCCCGGTGCCGTAGCGGATGCTGCGGTGCCGGGGTTTCTGTATGTGAAATTGTTAATTTATTACATGCTTTCAGCTACTCTCATTTCATTGATTCTATTTGTTACAGGATCGATGCATCGATCATCCACTTTGGTTGTTATAAGGAGAGCGATTACACCAAGTGCTGCCGCTATCATATACGCAATCATATTTGAATTTGTTGCTGTATTTATAGCTCCTATCAGTGAATAGCCCAATGATCTTAAGCCGGTAACAATCATAATAACCAGTGAAAATGCGCTTGCATATCCGTATCTTCCGAAAACATGTGCCGTAAACGAGCCTACGTAATTGGACGAAACGCCGAGTATTGTTCCGACAATAAATGCCGATACAGTTGCCATTACCTTTCCGCCGATTTGCAAGGACGCAAGTCCAAATGTCAATCCGGCAACAGCATGTGCAATACACATCCACATAGTTGCTTTCTTGATACCGATTTTCTGATCTAACACGCCCCAGAGATAACTTCCAACTCCGCCTACGATGGATGCAAGCGAATAAAGGAAGGTCGCTTTTGTTTCAGTGAAGCCGCATATCATCAGATTAGGTATAAACTGCACAATCAATATAGTAATTGCCAATTGTACAAGACCGTTAATTATTCCTATCTGCCATATCTGCTTCGTCCGAAGGAGCTGGCTGTTGGTGAAATAATAGTCCTTTCCAATTTCCTTGGCCTTTTCATGCATTTCCTTGTATTCCTCTACAGAATACTCATGCTCGTTATCCGGAGTACACCCCCTGTCTTCCGGGTTATTCTTAAGGAACAGTATGCATACTACAAGAAGTGCAACTAGACAAGTCCCGATTACTCTATATGCTACTACCAAATTGTATCTGTTAAGTATGTACACATATAACGGAAGCAGAACAATTGCGGAAGCCTGGAAGCCTATAGTAGCCCAGCCCATCGCCAGGCCTTTCTTCTTAGGAAACCAATTTGCAAGTATTGCTGTTCCGCCGACAAAGCCAAAGCCTTCTCCGAACACGTTAACCAGAATAATTATAATGGCATATTCTGTAGTTGTTGTAATCGATCCCCATACCATACAGCAAGCCGCTACAACCGCCAAAGAAATTATGTATATCTTCTTAACACCAAATCGTTGAACGCACTTACTCAGAACACCGGCTCCAATAATCGCAATCAACCCTGCTACTGTAGAATACGATAACAGTGTTCCTGCTTGCCAACCGCGAAGTTCTGAAAATGCACCTACCGTAATATTTAAACTATCAACAATAAGGTTCCCTGCGAACATGAAGGATAAGAAAGAGAACGCTATTATGAACCATCCCCATGCTCCGAAGTTGCTGCGCAAAGATGTATCTTTCTTATTTTCCATACCACACTCAGCCTTTCATCTGCATAATGTACCATATGCATAAAATATTGGATATACCAACAAGTGGTCTAAAGTCCTTTTTCCTTAATTCTCTTATCTGCCTTCTTGCAAAGGATAAAGTAGATAACCGTGCATACCGCAAGTCCTACAAGCGCTACATTCCAGTCTGCCTTGAGCTGTCCAGGGAACAGAATCTTGGAAATAGTTGGTGTAACAAGTGTTGCCAGGAAGGACCCGAGATTCTGGAATGCAAAGAAGATTGCGATAATGGTTGTTGCTGCTTCAGGACGTGAAGTCATTGGCAGTAACAGACAAACGGCTCCATTGTATACTTGGAATCCGAATCCGAATATAACAGCACCGACAATCATTACGGTCAAGCCGGATGCAATATAGCAAATTCCGAGTCCCACAAAGCAAAGTGTAATTCCTAATGCTGTCGTGTAATTCTTAAAGAAACGCACCCATATTGGTCCGAAAATAAATCCGGACACTGCCATTGCGCC
>CAVGMK010000122.1:0-11866 GCA_963630135.1 Oscillospiraceae bacterium | reverse complement strand
GATCTCGTAGCCGTCCTTGTTCGGAACCGGCTCGCCCTCCAGCGTGAGGACATCGGCGATGGCCTTGTGCGTCTCGTTGTCGTAGAGGCGGTATACGTGCTTGAAGCAAGGGTTGGTAATCTTGCCCACGTTCTCCGAAATCTTCATCTTCGGCACCAGCTTGCCATCTTGTTCAACGGCTGCTAGCTTGTAGACGCCACCGAATACCGGCTCGGACTTCGCGGTGATGAGTCGCTCGCCGACGCCGAAGGAATCGACTTTGGCCCCCTCCATGATAATGTCACGAATCAGATATTCATCCAGCGAGTTGGAGACGACGATGGCACAATCCTGAAGGCCATTCTCGTCCAGAATCTGGCGGGTCTTCTTGGTGAGATAGGCGATGTCGCCGCTGTCGATGCGGACGCCCATCTTCGACGGCTTCAGCTCCTTGAACACCTTGATGGCGTTCGGAAGGCCGGATTTGAGGACGTTGTAGGTATCAATCAGCAGAGTGGCATTGTCCGGATAGAGCTCCGTGTAGGCGCGGAAGGCTTCGTACTCGGTATCGAAGCTCTGTACCCAGCTGTGCGCCATGGTGCCGAGCGCCGGAACGTTGTAATCGCGGTCGGCGATGGTGCAGGCGCTACCGACGCAGCCAGCCAGATAAGACGCGCGTGCGCCATCGATGGCGGCAGCGGAACCCTGGGCTCTTCTTGTGCCGAATTCCATGACCGGACGGCCCTGCGCCGCGCGAACGATACGGTTCGCCTTGGTCGCAATCAACGTCTGGTGGTTGATGGTCAGCAGGATGAATGTCTCGACGAACTGCGCCTGTACAATCGGTCCCTTGACCGTCACAATCGGTTCATGCGGGAAGATTGGCGTGCCTTCCGGAACCGCCCAGACATCGCAGGTGAAGTGGAAATCCTTGAGATAGTCCAGGAATTCCTCGGAGAAGGTGTTCTTGCTCCGTAAGTAGTCGATGTCTTCTTCGGTGAACCGCAGATTCTTCATGTACGCAATCAGCTGCTCCACACCGGCCATGATGGCGAAGCCGCCGTCATCTGGAACCGTGCGGAAGAACATGTCGAACACCGCTTCCCGGTCCTTCATGCCGGCTTCGAAGTACCCGTTCGCCATGCTGAGTTCGTAGAAGTCCGTCAGCATGGTCAAGTTGTAATTGTCTAGCATTTGATAAAACCTCCGAATGATAAAGGATTCGCTTATTTCGCTGCTTCCGACGAATCGGTATCCTGTGTCTCCTCCGTCTGGGTGCCACCGGACGCGGCTGCATCCTGCGCGATCTGCGCCGGATATGCCAGGATGATGCGAAGACGCCAGGCGATTAGGCCGGCCGCAAGCAGTACAACGATAATCGCTAATGCAATGTCATTTGTCTCGTGAAAAAAATCCTTGAAACCCCTCATTGCTTCTCCTTTACAATTTGTTTAACATTAATTCACATTATACTCTTTGGTCAAAAGCAATGCAATGAAGGGATGAGAGATTCCGGCTCGGCGGACGCCTGCACTCGCCGAAATTTCGGTAAATCGCATCGCCGCGCGGTACCGAACCAATCGGCGCGAGGTGAATCCTTGTTGCGCCCGGGCGCACCCGGCCTCATTCGAGCGCCGGCTGTTGCCATGCCCTAGGCGATGAAACCCCCGAGCGATTGAACGCCCCCTCTGTCTATGGTATAATGTAGTTCAATGTCTAGAAGAAATAGAAAGCGGTAATCTCATGCAGAAGATACAGGTCACCCCGAACGACGCCGGCCGGCGTCTGGATCGCTTCCTCCGGAAATACCTGGAGCGCGCGACCCTCGGGTCCATCTACAAAATCATCCGGAAGGATGTCAAAGTGAACGGCAAGCGCCAGGACAGCAGCTACGTGCTGGAGCCCGGCGACGAGATTACGCTGTACCTCAGCGATGAGATGCTGGGCAATCTGACGGCGCCAACAAAGAAGGACTCGCCCCGGAAGAAGATTCGCAAGACTTTCACGGTCATCTACGAGGACGAGAACATTCTGGTAGCCGACAAGCCTTTCGGTCTGCTGACCCACGGCGACCGCACGGAGAAGAAGAACCACCTGGCCAATCAGGTCAAGGATTACCTGATTGCGAACGGCGAATACAACCCGCGCGACGAGCGCGTCTTCTCGCCGGCTCCGGCCAATCGCCTGGACCGCAACACGACGGGCCTGGTCCTTTTCGGTAAAAATAGCAATTCGCTCCGCACGCTCAACCGATGGATCCGGGAGAGTCGGGTGTCTAAGTACTATCGGACGGTTGTTTTTGGCCACCTGAACGAGAAACTCGTGCTTCGAGGCCGCCTGGAGAAGGACGAAGAGACGAATACGGCGCGGATTCTGGACGTAGACGCGGACGAGGGCCGCGAGATTGAGACGATTGTGACGCCGGTGCAGCAGCTGGACAATGCGACGCTGGTGGAAATTGAGCTGGTGACGGGCCGGACGCATCAGATTCGCGCGCACCTGGCCAGCATCGGTCATCCGGTCATTGGAGACAGCAAATACGCGAAGGGCAAGGGCGCAAAGGCGTTCAACCATCGAATGTTCGAGGAATGCGAACTGAGCACGCAGCTGTTGCACAGCTACCGGCTGGAGCTGCATGATTGCGACGGGGAGTTCTCGTATCTGGAGGGCCGCGTGTTCTGCGCGCCGCTGCCGGAGCAATTCGAGAATATTGTGAGGAAGTTAAATGGCTAGAATGGCGAAGAAGAATGTAGAAGAACCGGGACTCCTGATTAGTCTGGTCAAGGATGTGGCGGTTGCGCTGGTGATTGCGGGGGTGGTGCTGTATTTCATCCGTCCGACCATCGTGCAGCAGACATCCATGCAGGACACCATGAATCCCAACGATTACCTGATTATGTATCGCCAGGCGTATCGCACGAAGACGCCGCAGCGGGGTGATATCATCATCTTCCAGTCGGAGCTGCTGGACGACAACGGTAAGGAGAAGCTCCTGATTAAGCGTGTCATCGGTCTGCCGGGTGACAAGATTGAAATCAAGGATGACTACGTCTACATCAATGGTGAGAAGTACGAGGAAGATTATCTCAAGGATGGGTACACCACGGTGGATGGCACCTGGAACGTGCCGGAGGACTCCTATTTCGTGATGGGCGACAACCGCGTGGACAGCGTCGACAGCCGTTACGAAGAGGTCGGCTACGTGGAGAAGAGCCAGATTCAGGGCAAAGTCGTGCTGCGCCTGTTCCCGTTCAACCGGATTCAGACGTTCTGAGTGACAGCAGATTCTGTGGTGCTACTAATGCGCCGCACCGCTGTATCGTGGATTGGCTGAAGCAGAGTTTTCTCTGAATTCGAATTCGGGACCGCAAATGCTATCGCCCAGCGGCGCGGCATGCGGCAGTGAATTAAGGTCAGCGGGGAATCCGCGGTTACCACAGCGCCTACTATAGCACCTGTTATAGCGCAGGAACATGTGCCAATCCGATAGAAGGAAGCAGAAGGCAAGAAGAATTATGGCAAAAAAAGCAAGAAGAATCATCGCGAATAACAAGAAGGCCCGCCACGAGTATTTCGTGGAGGACACCTTTGAGGCGGGCATCGTCCTGACGGGAACAGAAATCAAGTCCATTCGCGCGGGCCGGTGCAGCATCAAGGAGAGCTATATTTTCATCGACAAGCAAGGGGAAATGAAGATTTGCGGCATGCACATCTCACCCTACGAGCAGGGCAACCGTTTCAATGTGGATCCGCTGCGCGAGCGGAAGCTCCTGATGCACCGCCGCGAGATCAACAAACTCATCGGCCGCATCAAGGAGACGGGTCTCACCATCATACCGCTGAACGTCTACCTCAACGAGGACGGCCGCTGCAAGGTGGAAATCGGCGTCTGCCGCGGCAAGAAGCTCTACGATAAGCGCGACAGCATCGCGAAACGAGACGCGGATCGCAAGATGGACCGCGCCATCAAGGAGAGCCGGTATCGGTAGACTGTTCGAAGGGCCAGAACGGGCGACAACCCTGTTAGGTGACTTACGGCGGGATACCGGAAATCCGGAGGCCGCATAGTTCGGCGCCGGAACAGATGCCTGACGATTACACGTTGAATAGGGGGGCGGAATAAGTGCCTGGCGATTTCTCGTCGGACACGGCGCCGGAGACAGATGCGATACCGGATGAAGAGCCGGTACCGTGTGAAGAGTCGGTAAAAGTAAACCGGTGGTAACTTTTTTTACCCAACCGAATGTAGTATAATGGGGATGCGGATGGGGCCGCCCATTCCGCGCCATCATGGGGATGTAATGGTTTCGACAGAAATGTGGAACAAGGATAAGCGAGCCGTGGCGCCCAAGTCCACGTAAAAATGGGCCGTTAAAAATAAACGCTAAAAAGAACAACAATTTCGCACTGGCTGCTTAGTTCAGCCCCGCGCGTCGCTCCGGGCTCACCTGTAGGCTCGGAATCCGATGTCATGCATGCAGGAAACCGTTGTGAGAGCTCCTGGTATCACGGCGGACTTACAGGATAGCGTGACCGCAGTCTGTCAGCGTGACGGCGGCCGTCGCGAAGCTTAAAGCACTGTCTGCGCTCGGAGAAAATCCTTCGGAAATGTTCCTGGACGTGGGTTCGACTCCCACCATCTCCACCAAAGAAAGCCTTGAATCTCAACGGTTCAAGGCTTTTACTTTTGAAAAGTGTAACGAAAGTGTAACATTTCTCGTATTTCAGCGTGAGTTTTCCACAAGCATATTGCCCAATGCAGACGCTATTTTGTCCGTTTCACTCTGCTTCTCGAACAGATGGGTATAGATCCCTAATGTGGTAGATACGTTGGAATGTCCCATGCGTTTTGATACCGGCGGCGGCACCCAGGAAGACAAGGTGGCGGAGCTGGTGAGTAAGATATGCGATATCAAGATGCATCGGAGCGTTGTGAAGACACAGGCGCTATTGATGTGCGCGGAGATAGAGGACGTGATAGACCAGGTCAAGAATCCGGACTATAGCAGAGTGCTGTATGATAGGTATGTGCTGGGACGTGACTTCGAGACCATCGCGGATGAGATGCACGCGAGCTTGAGGCAGGTGTATCGGTGGCATGGCGAGGCGTTGTTGGTTGCAGAAAAAATCCGAGAGAATAAAAAGATGTCATAAAATGTCATAGCGAAAATATGTATAATGGTATTGAGATAAGTTTAATCATTATATTTGCTCCTTTCAAAATGGTATAACGAAGTAAAGCCGTCAAGCCTTTATGTATCAAGGCTTGGCGGCTTTGCATTGAGCAACTGTTAATCAAGGATTGAAACGAACCCAACAACTAAAGCACGAAGAAGACCTCACCCAATTGGTGAGGTTTTCTAATGCAAGAATTTCGGAGGCACGAATGATCAAGTATCACGAGACACATGACTATGACGAACTGCTATCCGACCTGCTATTGAATGAACCGGCACTGACCTACATTAGCGCGGCAGACATTGCCGTGGGTGTGGTAGCCAGCACGGTGGAGAAGAAGAAAGGCGGTAGGATACCCGCTATTGGTGCCGGTAATCTATCGCCCTGGTGCTGTTCGGCCGTTCGGCCATTCGAGAATCAGTCGTGCGTGTATGTCGCTGGTGAACTCTGCTATCCGTACCGTGAAGCGGTCGGAAATCTCCGCAGAGTTCTACTCGTATCCGCAGAAATGGGTGACGGGACTTGCGGAGGATGCTGACATCATGGACAAGTGGAAGGCAACCATGTCTACACTGATAACGGTGTCAAAGGACGAATCAGGAGACAAGCCAACATTCGGTCAGTTCGCGCAGCAGTCCATGACGCCGCATACGGATCACCTCAAGATGTTTGCGTCGCTGTTCGCCGGCGAGACCGGCTTGACACTGGATGATCTCGGATTCCCGACGGCGAATCCGTCCAGTGCAGACGCAATCAAGGCAGCGCACGACTCGCTGAGGCTGACTGCAAGAAGCGCGCAGCGTTCCTTCGGCTCCGGCTTCCGGAATGCCGGCTATGTGGCTGCATGTCTCCGGGATGAGAAGGAATACAACCGAAGTGTGGCTTGCTCCGCTATCGCCGCAGGGGAACCGATATTCGAACCGGATGCCTCCATGTTGAGCGCAATCGGCGATGGCGTGCTGAAATTGAACCAGTCTGTAGAGGGCTACGTGGACGAAGAAATGATGGGAGACCTGACAGGTATTCGAAAGATTGAGGATTAGGATGAAGGACGTAACGCCAGGGCTGCTGGAAGAACTGAATAAGACATTCGAGCAGAAGTTGGCCATCCATCCGCAGATTCGCGCCTACAAGAAGAAATTGGAGGCCGAGAAGCTGGACGAGAAGAGCGTGGCGCTCTTCATCCGTGAGATGGTATCGCTTGCGGCCGCATCGGTGGCAAGCGTGCTCCGGCCGGAGAAACTGCCAGACGGGAAACTGTACTGGAATATCGCCGAGGGCGTGCTGGTCCCGTTTCTGGAAGATGTGGTCAGTCAGATGAGTAACATCGCAGTAAGTGCGCAGAAGACCGCCGATCAGAAGCAGAATATTAACATCAAGGTGGCCGGCATCCGGTACCCAGAAGGACAAATCCGGAGTTATCTCAACATGATTGTGCGGAAGAGCCTGGACGAGGGAGGCGAAGGCAATGAAGCGGGGAGATAATAGCAAAGACAATGATTTGAACCTCGCGGCGCTGGAGAACATCCTAATTGGCGCGTATGACGCATTCGTGGAAGAGAATGTGGAGATTCGCTCGCAGGCGGGGCTAACGGAGACTATCACAAGAGAAGCTATCGGCGGATGCTGTGAATGGTGCTCCAAGCTGGCCGGGACCTATCGATATGGCGAAGAGCCGAAAGAAATCTATCAGAAGCATGATAATTGCACCTGTGTGGTGACCGCGAAGACCGACAAGGGATATACCGATGTATGGTCAAAGAAGCAATACCAGAGCCAGAAGGAAGCGCGAATTGGAAGAGTGAATGAAATTCTGAAAGAACAGAGCGACCGAGCAGAAATACAGAGAGCTAACCGAGGGGAGTTGTCAGTCAAGTCGGGAAATGATAATATACAAGCAAAGCAAATTACTACTGGGGAGGAAGCGGCGCTAAACACATATACATCGGCGAAGTCTTATATCATAAATGAATTGCTTAGAAAGAACCAAGAACTTGGCGCATGGGAAGATGTTATTGGCAACTTAGACAATGCACTAAAGAAAATGCCGACGTATGAAGGAAATCTTTACAGAACCATGAAATTCATTAGCGATGCTGATAAGCGCGATTTCTTGAATAGTGTTCAAGTGGATAAAAAAATCCAATTCAAGGCGTATACATCTACGAGAAAAAAAGTTGGTTACAATGACGATGCGGACGTCTTCGTTATTATTCAAAACTCAAGTAAGGGAAGAGATATTGAAAAATATAATCCATTAGAACATGAAGTGCTATATGAACGGGATAGTGAATTTGTCTGTAAGTATAAAGATGAATTAGAAGGTGACCGCATCCTCATAATTTTGGAGGAAGCCTGATGGATGATTACAGAGAGCTATCAGAAGAAATGAAGGAACGTTGGAACAAAGACCCTCTTTATTGTGAACCAACTGGGGAATTTGTAGAAACTACGGAAGAAGAAAGGATGGCTGCGAAAAAAACCATAGCAAATTTTGAAGTGTGGTGGCAACATGCAAGACAAGAATACAGACGAAGACGGGGGCTTCCAGACGATACGTTGGTAGACAAGTATGATATCTATGAAATAACAATGTATGCAATGAACCACGGGAAGAAATTCAGCGAGTTAACAGAAGAAGAAAAATCTATGTTTGAGCTAGATAAGAAAGGCAAGGAAGATGGCGAAAAATGATTATGATACAATCTTGTATAAGTTGTTAGTGTACTTGTATGCATGCATGAAGCGAGAAATCAGATTTGACGATGCTGTTTTCAATGCAACAGTAAGAGACCTCGCCGGCGATGAACAATATTTCAACGAAATTCTCAACATGGCACAAGGGGAAGGCCTGATTTGCGGAGTGGTAATCGTTCCTACATGGGGCACTGATTTGCTGATAGGGTCGCCTATGGCAGATATGAAAATAACTGCGGACGGCATTCATTACTTGAAAGAAAACAGCCAGATGATGAAAGTCGGGAAAATGCTATTAGAATCGGTAGATATATTTGCGTCTCTGATAATTAAGCTAGGTTTGGGTTAAAATGATGATATAAACCGCCTTCGGGCGGTTTTTTCGTGGGAGAAATAATAATGAGTGCGCCACAGAATCAATTATTTAGGTGAATGGCGTTTATGCTTTTTGACGGTAGTTCCGTCTTTGCGTTTATAAGATTGAACAGGAACGGTCATAGGACCTTTGCGAGCTGGTTTTTCAGTGCATTTAGATGCTGTTTTATCTTTCATAGTAACCTCCTAAAACGCAGCGCACTCGAAAGGATTATAACATGCAAGTAAATATATTAGGTGTGCCGTATTCTATCGAATACGCAGACGAGGAATCCGACAGCCGGATAGAGGGCAACTACGGCTTCACGGATTCCAGCGTGAAGGAAATCGGCATTTGCAGGCTGGAGCCGGAATCCAATTCCATGAAAAATTTGAAGAGTATTGAAATGAAGGTTGCCCGTCATGAAATCATTCACGCATTTCTGGAAGAAAGCGGCCTGGGCGAAGAATGTTCTTTCGCCAGGAATGAAGAATTGATAGACTGGATCGCTATCCAGTTGCCGAAGATTCTGGAAGCGTGCCAACAGGCAAAGGCACTGTATTAAGACAACTACTGCAGAGGGAGGGAGAATGACAGCACGAATAGGACGTCAGACGCCCACTCAGTCGCTGGTCCTTCCATACTCGAAGACATACGGACCGGAAGGAATCGAGACGTATAACCGCGCCGGAAAGAAGGCCATGGAGTGGCAAGAGCTACTCCTATGCGACATGATGGCCTACAACGATGACGGGCTGTGGACGCATACGAAATACGGCTACGCGGTTCCCAGACGGAACGGCAAGAACGAAGTGGTGGCTATGCGCGAACTGTACGGCGTGCTCCACGGAGAGAGCATCCTGCACACGGCGCACCGAACACCGACCTCACATTCCGCGTGGGAACGCCTATGCTATCTGCTGGCGCGATCCGGGCTGATAGAGGGAGAAGATTACAAGACACTGAAACAGTTCGGCCTGGAACAGGCCACCATGCTGAAAGGCGAAGGGAGAGTGAATTTTCGAACGAGATCCAGCAAGGGCGGCCTGGGTGAAGGCTATGACCTGCTGATTATCGACGAGGCGCAGGAATACACCGACGACCAGGAATCCGCTCAAACACTGAAATTTTACTGTAACGAGGGACTCGTGCCCAATGTAAAAAGGGACAAAAATAACCGTCGCGTCTTTGACGAGCGAGATATTGCATGGATAAAGAGCCTGACCTGCCTCAAAAACTGTGGCATGAGCATTCAGGAGATGAAGGACTACCTTGCGCTGTGTCTGCAAGGAGAGGTCACTATCCCACAGCGCAAGGAGATGCTTGCCCACAAGCAGGAGGCTCTGCGCAAGACTATGCGACAGATACAGGAGAGCATTGATTACATTGACTGGAAGCAAGGCTTTTACGACGATGTGCTGTCCGGTAAGCGTCCCTACGAGAGCAATCTGACGCCGGTGGAGAAATAACCGATACTTCCATTTTTTCTTGAGTTTCTACCACTATTAAAAAGGAGTTGCCACTTAATGCGACAGCCCATTGAACAAGAAAGATTTGACAAAACGAACAAAAATATAAACTGCAGTAACCAAGTCTAATCATCCGCATCGAGGCCTGTGCGAGAGCCTGATTGCGATGTAAGCGGACTCAAGCCGCCCAATGCCCACCGACTCTACTAAGCGTAGATTCACATAACTTTCGCCTTCTGTTATCATAAGCAACGTAATAAAGCGCGCTATAAGATTATGATGAACGATGAAGGTATCCGGGTAAGCGGGGTAGCCAGTCGGATGAATGGACTCCTCCACCTTATATCTTCATATGAATAGTATTTGAAAATAGCACTTGTTGAAGAAGAGGAGAAAGCTAATGAACAGCTACGTGACAGGCGAAATTATAAAGAAATTACGCGAAGAGAAGAAAATGACTCAGCTGGAATTCGCAAGGAAGCTCAGTATCAGCGATAAGGCGGTGTCCAAATGGGAAAATGGCAAGGGATATCCGGATATTACCCTGATTGAGCCGATTGCGGAGGCGCTTGGCATTTCTGCTATCGAATTGCTGTCCGGAAATAATATCGTGAATCGGAATCGTAACGCAAATATGCTTCGCTCGAAATGGTATGTGTGCCCAATCTGCGGGAATGTAATCAATACAACCGGCGAGGCCGTAATCAGCTGCTGCGGCGTGACGCTTCCATCCCTTGAGCCGACGGAGGCCGACGAGGAACACGCGATTCATATCGAGAAAATCGAAGACGAATATTATGTGACGATAGATCATGACATGACGAAATCGCACTACATTTCCTTTATCGCGGCGCTCTCCGGCCAGGAGAATCAGATTGTGAAGCTGTATCCGGAAGGTGCGGCAGAAGCGAGATTCAAGACGCGATTGGTGAAGCGGATTGTGTTCTATTGCAATCATCACGGGCTGTATGAGGTTCGGGTATAGGATGGAAATATTTTCGAAATGGGCAGGGGCCAGCGGCGCAAACTACATAATCATGAGAACGTGAAATGAGACCGGAAACGCCGGAAGGGAAGAACTTATTTTTGGCCGAGATAAGTAAACGCAAAGCAAACGTAGATGAATCCGTTCGCTTTGCGTTTCTTGCGTTTGCGTAATAATGCGTTCGGTCAGCCGTCATCCTCGGAATGAAATCACCTGTGGGTTGGGACTGCAATATTTCAAAACCACTGCCCCCCTTGTCGGGGCACTGATTTTGGGTTGAAAGCTGAATTCTACTTGAACGCCGGGGCCTACAGGTTGCAATCCGCACCCTTCGTCTCGCCCAGCAGCTCGCGGCCCTTCGCGCTGAAGCGGACGTCCTCGCTGTGATCCGGGTCGTCGAAATCCATGGCCTCCACCTCGTCGAGAATCTTGGCAATCGCCTGAACGGTCGGTGTGCAGTTGTCCTCTTCCGTGAAGAACATCGGCTGCAGCTCGCGGCACAGCTTCGTTCCGAGGCGGCTCTCGACGAGCTTCACGAACGTGTTCACCTTACGAATCATCAGCGGGCTCTGGTGGCCGTTGCCCCGCACATATTTGTAGCTAAAAGCAGCTACTCCCCCGCTGACAGCCCCGCACACATCGCCGGTCATCATACCGCCGCCAAAACCGGCCAGGAATTTGCTGGATCCCTCCGGAATATTCAAATCCCACGCTTCGTCGGCGGCGAGAAGCGTCGACTCTGCGCAGGTGTAACCCATGTCTCTGTATTTCTTGACGTAGTCTGCTACTTTCTTCATTGATGGAACCTCCTTGATAATACATTACACAACTTTTCTTACGGTGCGTTGTGGGAATGAAGCTAATCCCTGGTGCCTTTCGGTGCTTTCGATTCGTAACATACCGTACCTGCTATTTATGGTATACCCGAAAACCTGCCGGAAACAATTGAATAAGCCAATACTTCGCGTGGACGAAGTTCGGCATTCTTTATGATTGCGAATGCTGACAGGAATGGGTATGCATTTTCGAAAACGAAATAGATGAAAAAGGTTCGGAAGTGTCCACAACTGAAAACGACTCCAGGGTTAAAATACTAAGATACAGCCCCATAAAAGGCAGACTACTCCCTGCCACCCACTCTAACACACAGGGCAGGCGTACCGTGCTATCCGAAAAAATCAAAACAAAATTGCCGAAAAATTC
>CAVGMK010000121.1:0-12056 GCA_963630135.1 Oscillospiraceae bacterium | reverse complement strand
CGGTGCATCGGTTATTATTTTTAGCATGGAAATGTCCAAGGAGCAGCTGGGCGAGCGTATGTTCGCCACGGCCGCCTGCGTGGAGATGGAACACCTCAAGCGCGGACAGCTCACGCAGGATGAGTGGATGAGCCTCAGTGAGGCGCAGGACAGCTTCGAGAGTAGCCGGATTGTCATCGACGACACGTCAGACATTTCGGTTCTCGAGATTAAGAATAAGTGCCGCCGCCGGAAGGCGGAAGCGGGCCTGGATCTCATCGTTATCGACTACCTGCAGCTGATGAGTCAGCAAGGTTTCCGTGCCGGAGACCGTGTGAACGAAATCAGCGCTATCACCCGTCAGATTAAGATTCTGGCCAAGGAGCTGGACTGTGCGGTAATTCTATTGTCCCAGCTCTCCCGTGATATCGAGAAACGCCCGAACCACAAGCCGCAGCTCTCCGATCTGAGAGAGTCCGGCTCCATCGAGCAGGACGCCGATATCGTCATCTTCCTCAAGCGAGAGGATTACTACGCCGAGGACGACGAAGAAGTGGATCTCTCCCGCCAGGGCAACACCTGTGAGGTTCATGTGGCCAAGCACAGAAGCGGTTCCACCGGTATCGTGACGCTGGCGTGGATTGGCAAATATACCAAATTCGGAAACTTAGAACGAAGCATACTGTAGCGCTACCGCAGTACTACAGTTTCAACACATAACAGGAGTAAAATGGCTAAAGTACGTCTAGAGAAAGAGAATACCAGAAACCCGATGCTGTTCAGCACCACCGTGGAGAACCTGTTCATCAGCGAACTGCTTCCCGCGGCTCCGGGTAATTTCGTCAAAGTATATCTTCTCGGGCTAATGAATGCCGAGTACGGCATCAGTCCCGAAATGACATCCACTGTCAATGTCCTGAATATGACAGTGGAGGAAATCGAGAGCGCCTGGGCATACTGGGAAGAGAAGGGTGCGGTTCGCCGCGTCTACGATGCGAACATTCACGCTTACCGAATCCAGTTCATCAGCCAGATTGAAGAGCTGTACGGCGGCACAACTTCTGATGCAGGAGTTACCAGGAGCGCATCCTATGAAGCAGGTGGAAGTGCGGGAATGAGCGCTTCCGGCGTTGCAAATGGTGGGACAAGCGCAGGACGGGTTGCTAGGGCGAACAACGTGGCTGAGCCACTTCGCGCAGCTGGCACACCGAATGCAACGAATACAACGGATACAACGCATGTAGCAGGCGTTGTGGCAGGTGCATTGAATGGAAATAGCACTTACGACACCGGAAACGGTGCTAATGATGCAGGTGAATTCAGCCGGGAAGCATCCATTCCGGCGCCGATGAACAGCTACAGCAGAGCGGGTGGTCCTGACTCCTCGGATGTCCCGGAGATGAAAAGAACTGGTTTTACCGGGGAGAATAATCGGAATGGCTCCGCGGCGGATTCTTTCACGGAGAGTCCATCGACGGGAAGTTATTCGGCATCAGGCAGCGTAGACGGCATGACCGGAAATGCATCCGGAAACGCAACGGGCGTGGCTTCAGAGGAGAACAGCGAGATGGACGAGCTGGCCCGCCTCGAGGAGCTGGAGATTGCGGCACTGTACGAGCAGGTGATGGAAGCCAAGGGCGGCACCATCTCACCACGTGACATGAGTCGGATCCGGGATGCGATTCGAATCTACAACGTCAGCCCGGACGTGTATTCCTATGCGATTAAGTATTGCCGGGAGCTGCAGAAATACGATGTGAATTACATCACCAACGTGGCGCTCCGCTGGAAGGAGAAGGGCTGCGACGATATCGTCCAGGTCAAGAACCTGCTGGATCAGGAGAGCCGGAGAAATTCGGAGTACCGGAGTATTTTCCAGGCCGTTGGATTCCACCGCGCGTGGACGCCGGCGGACCGCCAGATGATGGACACCTGGCTGGATGACTGGGGCTTCAGCATGGCGGAGGTTCTCGATGCCTGCCGCACGACGGCCGGCATGAGAGATCCGGATCTTCGCTATGTGAACCGGGTCCTGCAGAACAAGATGAAGGAAGCGGGCGGAATCGACACAAGAAAGGATGGGAGTGGCTCCCACTCCGGTAGCGGTTCCCGCTCCGGCAATGGCGACAGCTATCAGCGCAGCGTCAGCAAGCGCGTGCTGGGTGCCTACTATGAATATCTCCGCAACGAGGCGGAGCTGGAATACCAGAACCACATCGAGACCGCCAAGCGTGAAATCCCGCAGATTGCGGATGTGCTGGCGCTAGAGAACGAGCTCAACAAGGCCATCATGATGTCCTTCAGCTTCAACGCGAAGGCGAAGGAGGAACGGCAGATTCAGATTCAGAAAAGGAAGGACCTGGATCTGAAGAAGAGAAATCTCCTGAAGGAGCACGGCTACCCGGAGGATTATCTCGACAAGAAGTTCAAATGCGAGCGCTGCAAAGACACGGGAATTACAGACGACGGACAGTATTGCACCTGCACGAAAGAGCGGGTCAACGAGGCTTATAGATGGAATTTAAGAAGAACAAAGCAAAATTAGAAAAGGCGGAATCGATGGAAGCGACCTCGCCGAAGGAAGCGAAGGCGACTGCGGCAAAGGCGGAAACCCAGGCGGCGATGACGCCGAAGCGGCCGAAGTCGCCTGCTCAGCCGAAGACGCCGATTGCGGAGAAGGCGGCAGCAGCGACAATAGCGGCGGCATCGCCAAAGGCGACGAATCCAGCAAAGACTTCAATTGCGGAGACGGCGGCGGTTGCCGCAGCGCCCCAGACAGCCGAGGCATCAGTAGACGTGAAATCGGAATCGAAGGCGGACGCCAAGGCGCGCAAAGCAGAAGCAGCTAAGCAGAAGAAAGAAGCGAAGCAGGCCGCCAAGGCGAAGAAGTCGGAAGCGAAGAAGCAGAAGCAGGAAGAGAAGCGGAAGAAGAAGGCAGAGAAGAAAGCGAAGAAGATAGAGAAACGCGGAGGCAAGCCGTCTATCGGGCAACAGCTCTGGGGTGCCGTTCTCGATACGGCCGCTTCTTGGATTTATGTACACGATAAGCTGCAGGCGAAGGTGGACCGCTTCTTTGCGGCGCTCCTGTACAGTATCGTGTATGAAATCAACGACATGAGAAACCGCTATAAGCAGAATTACGTCTCTATGCTGACGACATTCTTCTCTACCATCGTGGTTATCTGCATGATGTTACTTGTTTTTAACCACCAGATTGCGTACCAATATTCCTATAACGGCAGAGTGCTGGGGTACGTGTCGGACCAGGAGCAGGTGAACAATATTCTGGAGGTGGCCGGCGAGAAGCTGTCCGAGCTGAATGATGCGAAGATTAAGTTCACCATCGGCCAGAACATCACCTTCAAGCAAGTGCCGAGCTCTGGCAAGGACACCGACACGACCGATCAGGTGCTGAATAAGCTGACGTACATGACCGAGATTGATGTGCAGGCGTATGGTATTTTCGAGGACGGCAAGCTGAAGGCGGTGGTGGAATCCGAGTCGAAGGCGGAGTCCACGCTGAATGCGGTCATCAGTCATTACCGGACGCCGGATGAGGGCATGAGCATCGATTCCATCAAGTACAAGAACTCCGTGGAAGTTCGGCCGATTAACGTGATGCTTACCAGTGTCATGACGCAGAGCGAGGCCGAGGACATGCTGATTAACGGCGGAACCTTGACCATTGATCACATCGTCATGGAAGACGAGACGGAGAGCACGATTGAGGACACGTATGGCGTCAGCAAGGACGTCATCACCATACAGGAAGACGAATCCGACAGCGATGTAGAGAGCGACGATGACACCGCAGACACCGCGGCGGGCACCGAAGCGGATAGCACAGAAGCGGACAGCACCGCAGCAGATGGCGCGGATGGTACAGACAGCGAAGAGAGCACCGGCGCGTCCTCCGGTGACCGAATCGAGATCAAGGAGAAAGTGGAGCCGATTGTGGTCAGCATGACCGAGAGTGGCACCATGTCCGAGGTCATCAAATACAAGACGGTCAAGAAGAAGACCAAGACCATGTACAAGGGCGACACGGAAGTCATCCAGAAGGGTGTCAACGGCCGCCAGACCATCACGGGTACGCTCGTGTATGAGAACGGCAAGGAAGTCAGCCGGGACATCGAGAGCAAGGAAGTGCTGAAGGAATCCGTGGACAAAATCATGCTCGTCGGAACCAACGACCGTCCGAAGTGGCTGCCGACCGGTACCTATATCGTTCCGGTCAAGAACGAGGTCATCACCTCCTACTTCGGATCCAGATGGGGCAGAATCCACGGTGGACTGGACTTCGGCATGCCGATTGGCACCCCAATCTACGCATCGGATGGTGGAACGGTTACGAGAGCCAGCTATTATGCCGGATACGGTCTCTGTATCGAGGTCGAGCATGACGGCGGTACCTTCACGCGGTACGGACACTGCAGTAGCGTCTGCGTCAGTGTTGGCGACAAGGTAGCCCAGGGCGAGAAGATCGGCGAGGTCGGAAACACCGGTAACAGTACCGGACCTCACCTCCACTTCGAGATCCACCCGGGCGGCGGCAGCTACGTCGATCCGTATCCATACCTGTACGGCAGCAACAAGGGTAATTCCAAGAATTACGAGTAGTTGCCGTCAAAAACAGCATCGGCGACCGCGGGAGACTTCCGATATGGCCGACAGGAAAGTCGGCGATTCGGACTCGGGAGGATTCGCGAACCGAAAAGATTCATAAAAAATCATGAAGTAGGGTTGTACTAGACCATACCAATGCATATCAATGGATGCCGATTTACGGCAGAGAACTTACAATAAAGAGGAATTTCTGAATGGAGAACTGGGATTCGGGCAATCCTATCCCGAATGAAGCAGGCGAGCAGCCTTCCGTGGAAGAACTGAGACGGACACGGAAGGCTCGCGTCACCGCGAGGAAGAGGGCGAAAAGAGCGAAGCAGCGGGAGAAACGAAGAGCGGCTCTCGCAGCCGGCAAGAAGCCACGGCGGAAGGTGAACAAGCTGACGCTGATTATTTTGCTGGTTGTGGGAATCGTGGTTTTCGCGTCTGTCCGGAATATCCTGCGGCTCCGCTCCGAGAATGCCAGTCTGCAGAAGAAGAATGAGAAACTGACCGAGCAGAGAGACGAGCTCAAAGAAGAATTGAAGAACGTCAACAGCCGCGAATACATCGAGAAGCGGGCGAGGGAGCAGCTGCGGCTGGTGAACCCGGATGAGATTATTTTCGTCTTCCCGGATGAGGAGGATGACGAATAACCGGGCGTAGAAGACAGTCTGACCTTGCCGAGAATCGCCGATTCTTATTAATAGAAGATAACAGAACGAGAGAACATGGACAGAATCACCATAGAAGAAGCCATCGTCGTGGAAGGACGCGATGATGAGATTGCCGTACGCAAGGCGGTGGATGCCTTGATTATCAAGACGCACGGTTTCGGCATCCGGAAGGAAACCTGGACGCTGATGGAGAAGGCGTACCGCGAGAAGGGAATTATCGTCTTCACGGATCCGGATTTCTCCGGAGAAGAGATTCGGCGGAAGATTACCGCAAGGTTTCCGGAGGCGAAGCATGCGTATCTGCCGGTAGAGGAAGCGACGAAAGCCGGTGACATCGGCGTGGAGAACGCGACGCCGGAAGCCATCGCCGAGGCATTGACGAAGGTTCACGCCATCGGCAAGAAGATAAATGAGAATCCCCTGACAATGCACGACCTCGAAGAGCTGGGGCTGACGCAATGCCGCGAGGCGGCAGCTCGTAGGGAGCAGGCCGCAGCAGTGCTGGGCATTGGCTACGGCAACAGCAAGACATTCCTGAAGAAGCTGAACGCCTTTGGGATTAGCCGAAGCGCACTGGAAGAGGCGCTGAATCGTTAGCCGAAGCGGACAGAAACGTAGCGAACAGAGAGAACATAACGCAGAATAATCAGCACGCGAAATACGCGGAATAATCGATGAGCTTGACGAAGAAAACCAAGCGTCAATGAGCCGCCTGGTGAACGAGCGGATCTAGAAGCTGGCGAGGCTGGTTAGCAACCGAAGCGGGCGCGAAGAGCCACAGGAAAGAGCCGCGAGAAGAAAAGGAACGACAGAGTATTGAGCAAGAAGGATAGCAAGAAAAATAATAAGAGCAATAAGAAAGCGGGCAACAAGAACCGGACCGGTGGAACATTCCACCACTCCAAGAAGCTGGGGCAGAATTTTCTGACCGACCGCGGCGTCGTGGAAGACATTGCCATCGGTAGCCAGGTGGATGCCGATACCCTGGTCATCGAGATTGGACCGGGGCAGGGCGTGCTCACCGAGGAGCTGGCGCAGTATGCCGGCGCGCTGTACGCTGTCGAGCTGGATGACCGCCTGATTCCGTACCTCCGGACGCGCTTCGCGCTCCAGGATCACGTGGAGATTATCCACGGCGACATCCTGGAGATTGACCTGGAAGCCCTGATTCAGAAGGGCAAGGAGGACTTCGGCCTGAGCAAAGTCCGCGTGGTGGGAAACCTGCCATATTACATCACTACACCAATTATCATGAAGCTCCTGGAATCCGGGATTCCGTTCGAGAGTATTACCATCATGATGCAGAAGGAAGTCGCGGAGCGGCTTATGGCCGAGCCCGGCACGAAGAATACCGGCGCCATCACCTATGCTGTGCAGTACCGCTGCACCGTGGACAAGATCTGCGATGCGGACCGAACCTGCTTCGACCCGGCGCCGAAGGTGGACTCGATGGTCCTTCGGCTCAACCTTCGTCCTGCACCCCCGGTGCACCCGGCGGATGAAACTTTCTTTTTCCGGTGTATCAAAGCGGGGTTCATGATGCGACGCAAGACACTGCTGAATTCCCTGACCTGCCTGAATGCGCTGGATTCGAGCTATCATTTCGACAAGGCGGACGTGCAGGAGGCGCTGGAGAGCTGCGGCATTGAGGCGAATCGACGGGCAGAGAGCCTGACGATGGAGGAATTCGAGAAATTATCAAATGCAATGTGGAGGCTTAGATAGTTGAAGGCTAGAATGAAGAATATCCAGTGGCGGGAACTTCCCCGCCGGGCCTGGGGCAAGCTGAAGGCGCTGAAGAGCTGGATTTGCACGAAATACCGGGAGAAATTCCCGAAGAAGAAACCGAGATTCTACGACGCAGACCAGCACGAGACGCGCTATCTGCTGCGGCTGCTGGCACTGTCGTTCCTGATGTATCTGTATATCGAGACGTTCGCGCGGGCGACGGACGGGATTTTCAACGGCGTGATGATGCTGTGGAAACAGCCGCTTATCTTCGCGTATAACTGGCTGATTATTTTCGCGACGCTGACCATCGCGCTGCTGTTCCGGAAACGGGGCTTTGCGACCATGATTATCATGACCATCTGGGGCATATTGGGAACCGTGAACGGCTGCATTCTGATCAAGAGAATGACGCCATTCACCCTGTATGACATCCAGAATCTGGGCGACGGTCTGACCCTTCTCACCACTTACTATTCCAAGCTTGAAATCACGCTGGGCGCGGCAGCGCTGGGCATCGGCATCGCTTTCCTCGTACTGTATTACATCAGCTGTTATCGCTGGGAGAATATCAATTACAAGAGAAGCGCCATTACGGTGGCGGTAGCGATTCTGTGCGCAGTGGGAGGCACGTTCGGCCTGCTCAAGATGGGCACGCTGTCCACCTTCTTCGGCAACCTCAATTACGCGTATCAGGATTACGGATTCCCATACTGTTTCATCAACACATCGGTGAACACGGGAATATCCAAGCCGACCAATTATTCTGAGTCGTCGATTAAGAAGATTCTGGATAAGACGGAGAACAAGACCGATACCACGCCGAAGGAACAGGATGTGGATGAAGAGCATCCGAACATCATCGTGCTGCAGATGGAATCCTTCACCTATGCGCAGGACTATCACAACATCACGGTTTCCAACGACCCGACACCGAACTTCACCAAGCTGATGGAGAATTACACCACCGGCTGGTTCGAGGTACCGGCATGCGGCGCGGGTACGGCCAACACGGAATTCGAGGTGCTGACCGGTATCAGCGCGAAGTTCTTCGGACCGGGCGAGTATCCGTACAAGGGTAAGCTCCGTAAGAAGACGCTGGAGAGCATGGCCTACGTCCTCAAGAACGATGGCTACTCCACTTACGCGATGCACAACCATAGAGCCCTGTTCTATAACCGGAATGAAGTCTATGCGAACCTGGGCTTCGACAGCTTCACATCCGTGGAGTACATGAACAATATCACGCTGACGCCGACCGGCTGGACACAGGATAGTGTCATGACGAACGATATCATCGATATTCTGAAGAATTCGAAGAATCAGGCGTTCATGCACATCGTCTCTGTTCAGGGACACGGTAGCTATCCGACGACGCAGGTCTTCAAGGATCCGTACACCACCGTGACCGCGGACGACGAAGAGACCAAGTGGAAGTACGAATATTACATCAATGAAGTGCATCAGATGGATACCTTTATCGGCAACCTGATCAGCAAGATTGAAGACAGCGGTGAGCCGACCATCCTGCTGATCTACGGCGACCACATCCCGGCACTGGATGTCAAATCCTCGGATTACGCCGATGGCGACCTGTACAAGACGAGATATGTCATCTGGGACAACATCGGTCTGGAGAAGGAAGACAAGGATATCTCTTCCTATCAGGCTGGCGCTGAGCTTCTGGAAGATGCCGGATTGGCCCATCAGGGCGTCATCTTTGACTACCAGCAGAGCAATTCCTCGAAGTCCAAGACCTACCTGTCTGACCAGAAGGCGCTGGCGTATGATATGCTCTACGGCAACAATTACACCTTCGGCGGAACCGCGCCATATAAGTCCGTCGATATGAAGATGGGTTACAAGGACATTGAGATTAAGAAAATCGTGAAGATTGGCGATGATTACTACATCACCGGCAAGAACTTCACGGAGCGAAGTAAAATCACCATGGATGGAAAGACGCTCAAGACCATCTACCTAAGCTCCACGCTCCTCGGGCTCCAGGAGGAGATTGATCCGAAGGATGTGGATAAGCTGGAGGTCAGCCAGACGGATAAGAAGGACGACACGGTCCTGTCCACCATCACGTCACAGGAAGAGCTGTAGTGAAGAGCTGTAGTAGCGCACGAGATGACGAAGCGGCGAACTCGCGTAGGCTCGCCGCCTCGGATACTAAGGGCAATCAGGCAAACCGGGTGACAGCACGGGCAGGGGCCATGCGAGGGATGCAAGCCTGCGCGATCTTACGTTCCGAGTAGCTTGTCCATCCGGAAACTGTAGCAATAATCGTGAGCAACAATTGTGACGAGATAACCGAGACGATGTAGCGAATCAGAGAAATTAGAAAAGTTAGAAGTCAACACAGAAGAAATCATATAGAAGGAAATAGAAGGAATCAGAAGGAACCACATGGAAGAGAATCACGAAAGAAGACCCCGGAGACACACGCCGGAAGAGAACTACACGGAAGCTCCTGTAGAGGAATACCATGCTGCAGAGGAGCAGGAGGGGAATGCCGGCGTCTCCGATGAAATGCCGGAGAGCAATGCTTCTCAGGATGGAGAAGGCAGAAAACAGAATTACACCGAGCAGGAACGACCGGAAGTCGAGGGCATCCTGGAAATCGCAGAGGGTGGTTTCGGCTTCCTTCGCTTCAACAACTTCCTGACATCGGATAAGGACATCTACGTATCACCGACGCAGATTCGCCGTTTCGGCCTGCGCACCGGCGACAAGATTCGCGGCATCACCCGCCTGCCGAACGCCGGCGAGCGCTTCGGCGCACTGTTATACGTGGTGACCGTGAACGGCAGCCGGCCGATTAATACGCGCCGTCGGCCGCACTTCGACGACCTGACACCGATTTTTCCCAATGAAAGATTGACGCTGGAAAGCTCCAGCATCGAGCTCTCCACGAGAATCATCGACTTGGTGGCGCCGATTGGCAAGGGCCAGCGCGGACTGATTGTCGCGCAGCCGAAAGCCGGAAAGACCGTGCTGCTGAAGAAGATTGCGGGCACCATCGAGGAGAAATATCCGGAAATCGAACAGATTGTCCTGCTGGTGGACGAGCGCCCGGAGGAAGTGACGGATATGAAGGAATCGCTGTCGCGGTCCGACGTCATCTACTCCACGTTCGACGAGCTGCCGGCGCACCACATCAAGGTGGCCGAGATGGTTATCCAGCGGGCGAAGCGCCTCGCGGAAGAGGGCAAGGATGTCATCATCTTGCTGGACAGCATCACCCGCCTGGCGCGGGCATATAACATGGAAGTGCCGTCCTCCGGCCGGACGCTCTCCGGTGGACTCGATCCGGGTGCGCTGCATCCGCCGAAGAAGTTCTTCGGCGCGGCAAGAAACCTCAAGGAAGGCGGCAGCATCACGATTCTGGCCACCGCCCTGGTGGAGACGGGAAGCCGCATGGATGATGTCATCTACGAGGAATTCAAGGGAACCGGCAACATGGAGCTGCACTTAGACCGCAAGCTCAGCGAACGGCGAATTTTCCCGGCCATCGACCTGTACAAATCGGGTACGCGTCGCGAGGATTTGCTGCTGACGCAGGATGAATTTACCGCCATGTACATGATTCGCCGCGAGATGTCGAACGGCAGTGTGGCCGAGGTCACCGAGGACATCATCGATAACTTGGCACACACGAAGAACAATAAAGACTTCGTGCAGATTATGACTAAGAAATTATATCGTTAGAACCGCTTGCGCGACCAATCTGCCCACTAGCATATACGCAATTACGATCAAAAGAAGGGGTGCAAATGGACTACAAGAAAATATTTATCAAAGATGCCTGCCCCACATCCATCGGCGGCCAGGCCATCATGGAAGGCGTGATGATGCGCGGCCCGGACCGCGTCGCCATCGCCATGCGCCTGCCCGACCAGGAGATCTACCTGCGCACGAAGCGGATTAAGCCCGCCTCCCGCGCCCGGAAGATTCCGGTTCTCCGCGGCGTCCTTTCCTTCGTGGATTCCCTCGCCACCGGCATGGGCACCCTGATGGAATCCGCCGAGATCCTCGAACAGAACTTCCCGGAAGAAGAAGACTACCAGCCATCCGCATTCGAACAGAAGCTGACCGACCGCTTCGGCGAGAAGGCCATCTGGAACGTCATGCTGACCATCTCCGTGATTATCGCTATCGTCTTCTCCGTCGGCGTCTTCGTCATCTTCCCGACCGTGGGCATCAACTGGCTGGGCCGCTGGATTAAGAGCTCCATCGTGCTGAACCTGCTGGAAGGCATCTTCCGCATCCTGCTCTTCATCCTCTACGTCTGGCTCATCTCCCGGATGAAAGACATCCAGACCCTCTTCCAGTACCACGGCTCCGAGCACAAAGCCATCCACTGCTTCGAGAACGGCCTCGACCTGACCCCGCGGAACGCCCAGCAATTCTACACGCTGCACCCGCGCTGCGGGACGAGCTTCCTGATTTTCGTCATGATTATCAGCCTGCTGCTCTTCTCGTTCCTGGGCTGGCCGAACGTCTGGCTCCGCATCGGCTCCCGCATCCTGCTGATTCCGGTCATCGCCGGCCTCAGCTACGAGCTTCTGCGCGTCGCCGGCCGCACCGACAACGCCCTCGTCCGCGCCCTCAGCTACCCGGGCCTGATGATGCAGAAGCTCACCACCCGCGAGCCGAGCAGCCGCCAGCTGGAGGTCGCCCTCGTCGCCCTCAAAGCCGTCCTTGTAGACAAGGATGCCCCGCTCATCGACGGGATAGTCGATACCGATGCCCGGCCAAAAGCACCATCCGCCGCGGCCGAATCCTCCGACCCTGCGAACGCAGCCGGCCAGGCGAATGCTTCCGGCGACGTCGGAAGCGCCAGCAATAGCGATGCCGGTAATGCAGAGGCTCGCACCGCATCATCTGCCGATTCAATGAATGTTGGCACTTCTGGAGCAGCCGTAGCGGGCAACGCCTCCGGTGTTTCCGGAACAGTAACCACCGGCGTAGCTACAGAAGCTATAGGCGTCAACGATACCGCAAACGGCGCAGCTTTCGAAGGCATTGGAACAACCGCTGCCGATGCAACCGCACGTAAAC
>CAVGMK010000120.1:0-12170 GCA_963630135.1 Oscillospiraceae bacterium | reverse complement strand
TCCCGCTTCGAGGCGAGCAATTTCTTCAGGGAGTCCGGATTATTTCCCTGGCGAAGCATCTTGCGGATGTCATCCAGCAATTGCCTTTCCTTCGGCTCATCCGAATTCAGCACACTCTCCACAATCGAGAGCCACTTCTTCATGAAGGGCTCTTCTTTGATGTCCGGATAGAACAGAAGCCGAATGTTCTTTCTCGATGGATCTCCATTTCGCCAGTAGATTAGTGCGGGTTCCAGCATATACTTCTCTGCCGGAATCAGGTGGTCTTCATTAATCTGATTGATTTCGTACAGGGACTCCAGCAATCGAAGCTTCTGCCCGGTACTCATCCGGCTTGTCACACAGCGTTCGAACCCGGTCAGCTCGTAGGTGAAATCATAACGATTCTGCTTCTGTGTGATAACCATCCGCAGGAACGTCCCGGTATAGTCGTGAATCAATATTTCACACATATAATTCGGCAAATGGTATCCCACAATTCGCTGATTCATTCGCTGTTCCATTTCTTTCTCTCCCTGTTCATCAATCGCTGCAGGCCAATGCCTTCTCTCCCTACCCACCGCATTTACTGCATGGCGTATAGCCACGCTTCACCGCAACCTTCTTCTCCACTTCAATCTTTCTCCTTCGAAGCACACCGCATCCTTTCAGATGATAATTCTCCCCGTAATTCGGGAAGATATATACCGAGCTTCCCGTCTTCGCCGATTTGCTCTTGCACACCGCACAACCGGAATATTTCTTTCGCAATTCATCCGTCAACGTGACCACCTTGCTCTCCGCATGGACATACGAGCAGTTCTTATTATGATAGCGTTCTCCATCCTGCGGGAAGATATACACGCCATCCACCACTTCATTCCGGAACTCCGCCTCACTCATCGGATCTGCTTCCCGCTCCAGCCCCACGTAGGCCCGCGTCATCAAAGAAGCATCGTACCGAGCTGTTGTCAGGAAGCCCATCGGATTATTCGATTTCATGGTCAGCTCCAGCTTCAGGTATATCAGCTCATCCAATCCGTCTCTCGACTTCCGGAATCCGTATTCCTTGACGCGCTGGGATTTCACGATAGGATGATTATCCTCAATCCTCGACTCCACGGCAGCCGGAACCAGCGGCTGCGTCTTCGTCATGGTCGCCTCAATCGCAGCCTTTCGAAGCTCCGTCGCCATGATATAATTGGCGTCCTCGATGCACACATAATAGAGCACGATGGCGGAGAGCACCAGCATCGACACCATAAATATCGGAAGAACAATGGCGGATTCCACCACATAGCTCCCGCGTCTTCGCCCTCGCCGACGTCGTTTTCCGTTCGTTTCCGACCGGCTCCGCTTTCTGTCGTTCATCCAGACTAGCTTGCTACATAAGAATTCTCTCATCGTCACACCATTTCATCTCGCAGCGCTCAGAACTTGCTTCCGGCCCCATCATTCTTTTCTCTTCACTGAACCTTATCGTTTTACAGGACTTTGCATATCCACCCGCTACCGAGCAAATCAATCGCGCAAGAAAACCCCGTCATTTCCATCCGTTTATCGTCCCATCTGCAAAGTTCTTCATTCTACCGATATTCCCGGCTAAAAGTATATTTCTTACCGCTCACCTTCATCGTGAAATTCACTCCGCCATAGTATTCCGCCAAATTAAAATCACGATAGTATCGGTATTTCATATTAATCTGGACTAAATCCATCACGCGGAGGGTTCTTGTCTCACTTCCCATCGCTGCCATGAGTACCATCAGATAATCTTCATAGGTCAGTCCTTCTTCTACTGTCTGACGAATGGATTCTCCGGCCGCTTCGTGAACCTCCTCATTCTTCTCTTCCAGCAGCTTGCGGGATTCTTCATCCAATTTCTCTTTCATATCGGAATCATTCAACACCCCTTCCAATCCGGTATTCCAGGTCTTCGCGGTTTTCATCACCGGCACCCGCTTGCCGTCCAGAAGATTCTGGACATCTGTCTCCGATTCCAGGGCCGCCCACGCTTCCATAATAATCGCTTGCGTCAGCACACCGGCCGGTCCCGGTGTAATCAGCTCCGCAATCGTCGTTACAGCTTCCACCTTTGACGGATCCTTATATAAATAAATCAAGTTGAGTGCATTACGGATGAGGAAAATCCTTCGCCTGCAGCCTTTGAGGTTGGTGTCATCATTCATGCTCCCCTTAATGATGTATTCCCATTCATTAACAAAATAATGTTTCTTCGAATCGGCCGTCTTCAAATGACTGTTCATATGCCTCCGGATGAAGAGAAATTCCGCCGGGGCAGACCGAACCAGGGATGTCACGGAATCCGAATAATCGCCGGATTTCAATATGCTGAGTGCGGAGTCCACCGATTCTCCGTCACTCTCTCCGTGAGATGGTAACGTCCGGATGACCAGTGGATTGAGAATTTCCCGCACATTCTTCTGGGTTCCCGAGCCACTGGAAGATTTCGCATCGGAAGATTCCTTACCTGATGAGGCGCCTGACGTCTTGCTCTTGCTTGCGGAGCCGGACGTCCTGGCCTTGCGTTTTTCTTTTTTTAGCAGGGAATCCACGGCTTCTGTACCGAAGCTCTTCTGAATGGCTTCACGGAAATTATCCGGATCCGACATCTCGAACCCGTTCAATTCCGCCGACGCCCCATTAATCTGAACCTGCAGACGATCCTTCATTGAATAATTCATGTAATAGGCAATTCGATTCGCTACCATTTCATTATTTGCGAAGAACGCCATCAGGCCATAATCCTGCAGAAGATGGCGGTCGTATTCCGAAAGAATCGCCTTTGCCCATACCCGTCCGAAAGCCTGGCTCTCACTGCGAATGGCCATTCTGCGTGTAATCAGAATCGAAGAAAGGATAGCCATACTTAGCGTCACTGTAATCATGGCCATCAACACGGCGGCCGAACCTCGTTTATTCTTCATCTGTCAGACCTTTCGCCCGAACAATTAGGTCTTCGTTGAAATGATATGCCTTAATTTCCAGGGACGAAGCGGGGTTGCTCCGAAGCAACCCCGTTCCCGCCATTCGGATATCCTTGTTCACGCAATACGTCTGAATAAGCGCACTGCCGTCTGCATCCCAATCCTCATATACCTCCCGATGAGCCTTCACTCCGGTCACCATGATGTTCAAATAGAATACGAACAAGTTCAGCAGGAGCGCGACCAGCAGTGCGATGATTGGTACCGTCAATGCGGCTTCGACAAATTCATTTCCCCGGCGGTTTCTCCATAATTTCACGTCACGACTCCTAGAACTGACTGGAATCCAGCTTGGCGAAGACATCATTCACAAAGGCCGTAATCTGCGTCTTGAAAATAATACCCAGCGCAACCGCAAGCGCCACAAGAATGGCAACCTGTACCATTTCCATGCCGTTCTTCTTCCGAGCGAAACGGACAATCTCCCATTCACGAATCCGCACCATCTGACGGTGAATCCAAGGCATTCCGTTCCCCTTCGCTTCTCTTCTCATCCCATACTTCATATTTGCACCTCCTTACATTGCCAGCATTGCCGGCGCCATAGTAATAACAATCAATAGAATCAGCAGAATGGCCAGAGGACCGGCCATCTTCGTATCAATGCTCTTACCCTTCTCTTCTGCTACAATCTTGCGAGATTCCCACAGAAATCGGCTTTCCCTCGACAGGCTCTCTACCACGTCGCTGCCCCGCCTTTCGTTCTCAAGCAGGATGGTTGATATTCGTAGCATTTCCTTCGCATTGTGAAGTCCAGCATAATTGTTTAATGTCATCGCGGTACCCACCTGGTGGTCCCAATTGAGTTCATAGAGAGAGACCATCTCCGATTCAAAGTAACTTCGGGATGACGGGGGAATCATCTCATAGCTCTGGCAAATTCGGTCAAATGAATCGCTGAGAATCACCCCTGCGTGAAGCATCATGACCAATTGATTGACAAACCTCGGCAATCCGCGAAGCAGGCTCTCTCTTTCCTTCTCCGGCTGCTTTCCCTTCCTGCCGAATTTGCCATACAGCAATATGCCAATCAGCACGATATATAGAAGGAGGAAAGCGGTTCGTTCTCCTTGCCAACGTTCCCCTTTCTGCCAGGTAATCTGGCTCCCATCGGAAAGCTCCGTCGGAAGCGAAATTTGTTTTTCCGAAGATGCTTCAATTTCCGAGAGAAGCTGATTGAGCTCCGCCTCCCGCGTCTGCCGTTCTTCCTTCGCCGTGGAGGTTTTCTCCGACGTTGATTCTTCCTTCACCGAGCGCTTCGAAATGATAACATCCTTCTCCACAGTATCTCCCGAACTTCGGATGGTTACCTTCAGCGGATACTCCTCGTAGGAAGAGAGTGACCGGCGTTCAATGCCAACAACCGAACCATTCTTATTCACAATATATTTGCCGCTCTCCAGGCCACCTTTGATGGTCAGGGACGCGAGGAAGAGCGCGAACACCAGCGTAATCAGATACATTCTCCGAACCAGCTGTTCGTCCGATTGGATGGTATTCAGATAGTTTCCGATTCTTTCTTTCATTCCTCTGCACCCTCTCCGTCAATCTTTCGCAGCAAATTCCCTTACATTTCTATTCTGTCACAATGCACGGGCTAGATATCAACTTTCACAATCCGCTGAATCAATTCATAGACCCCGACATTGGAAGCAATCACCCCGGTCATAATCAGCCGTCCGCGAATGGTCTCGTAGAGCGGCGCAATATAATCCGGAGAGCTCATATTCAGGAAAATGATAACCAGAATCGGAATTGCCAGAATAACCAGTCCTTCCTGTTCTTTGCGCCGAATCAATTCCGTGATTTCCCGCTCAATCGTCATCTTATCGATAATCACCATCGCTGCCTGATTCATCGCGCGAATGAGACTGGCACCGGTAATCTTGCAGCTGGAATAGATGGTCACGAAATCAATCACATCTTCCTGACCGCTTAAGAGTGCCAGATCCATCAGCACGGTCACATCATCTTCATTGGCATCCGATATTCGTCTATGCACAATCTGCAATTCCGGAACAAGAACGGCATCCTTTCCGTATATATCCATCAGCCGAGGTAAGGATTCCCCTATCGCATCCTTCATGGATCTGCCGGCACCAATAGATGTGGCAGCGATAAAGAGGAAATCCTTGAACTGCACTAGGTACTCCCTTTTCCTCTTCTCCCGGAACTTGACTTCCACGAAGGATTTCAGCTTCGGGAAGAACGGGACCATCACGACCACAAACAATATATTTTTATAGAACAGGTAGGAAAGCATACAACCGATTACCCCGAAAATACCATACAACGGCAATTTCCGTTCCCGTCCAAATTCGAAGGTCCTAAAGTCGGTCATCGAAGCCACCTCTTCTCCAATTATCCCTGTTCTTCAGATGATTCTCCGTCCTCACCAGATTCTCTTCTTCATCGAGCCGATACAGATAATTCAGTTCGTATTCCTGTCCATTGAAGCCTGCCATTTCCGCCACTTCCACTACCCGGCGTCTTCCCTGATTATCGCGTTTCAGATGAACAAATATTTCAATCGCATTGGCAATCTGATTGCGAATGGCGTATACCGGCATATCGGCATTCATCATGTACATCGTCTCCAGTCGGTTCAACATCCCCCGGATGGAATTGCCGTGGCCGGTGGAGAGAGAGCCGGCGTGGCCGGTAGCCATTGCTTGTATCATATCCACCACTTCCCCGCCGCGCACTTCACCCACCACAATCCGGTCCGGCCGCATCCGGAGACTCGTCCGAATCAGCTGATCCATCGTCACTGCGCCCTTCCCGACGGAATTCGGGCTCCGGCACTCCAGCTGGACCTTATTTCGAAGGTGCGTCAGCTGGAGCTCCGCCGAATCCTCAATCACCACCACACGGGCATCCTGCGGAATATAGGATGCCAGCGCATTCAGCATCGTCGTCTTCCCCGAAGACGTCCCGCCACTGATAAAAATGTTATATGCACTCTCTGTCAACGCACAGAGATCCTGTTTGCACATCTCGGTAATGCTGCCATACGCGACAAGATCATCCATTGTAATCATCTGTTCCGCGAATTTCCGAATCGTCAGCGCCGGCCCGTTCAGCGCCACATTGCGCAGAATTCCGTTGATTCGGTACCCGTTCTTCATTCTTGCATCCACAATGGGATTCGCCTCATTAATTTCTCGGTGCACATCCGATGCAAACATTCGAATGATTCCCTCTAGCTCTTCCTCGGACAGGAAAGCGTTGTCCACCTCTTCCAGATGTCGGTTTCTTTCGATAAAAATATGGCCAGGGCCATTTATCATAAT
The DNA here is from genome assembly GCA_963630135.1 of Oscillospiraceae bacterium. GTDB lineage: Bacteria > Bacillota > Clostridia > Peptostreptococcales > Anaerovoracaceae > Mogibacterium_A. The sequence continues at coordinate 5,890 of CAVGMK010000120.1, read as the reverse complement.
TTCATTGATTTCCGGATCCACCAGGTATTCGTTCAATATGCCGTATTTGCTTTCAAAGCGGCTGACTACTGCCCGAATCACCGGCGAAAGTTCGCTATATTCCACGATTCCGCACAAATCAGAAGCAAAGAACTCACTCTCTATGTATTCCCGCAGCTTCCCCGTCGTCAGTCCGGTACCGCCATCCGGCAATCTCTTCCGAACATCGCGGATGAAAGTCTCCAGTTCCCTGCTATATTTTCCAACTATTTCCTTCTGCATTTCCCTTCATGCCTATCTTCCCACGCCTATTTTCTCATGCCCATCTTCCACATCGGCTCGTCTATTAAGCCATCATATTCCTCAGAATATCGCTTACCACCGCTTCCACCCTCTTCATTCCATATTCATTCTCCGGCACGAAGTAGGACTCCTCCGGAAAGAACGGCGCCATTTCATCATCGGATAGATAGATCCGCACATCGGCCTCCTTCATTAACTCCAGATTCTCCCGGGAATAACAATCCCCCACCGTAAGAATGATGATGTCGAAGTAAGAAGACACCTTCCGAATGAACTCATTTCTCCCGTCTCCTCCCATCAAGGCCACCGGATTAATCCCCCGCTCCAGACGAAGCTCATAGATGTTCCGGTGATGACGCCGGAAAAAGGCATCCCGTGGAATCTCCCGGCCCTGCTGCACGTAATACACCAGCTTCCGAAAGATGGTCTTATCCGGAGCAACATCGGGGGAATAATCCGCCCCGGAATCCGTCGCATATCCATATCCCGCGAGGAAATAGGAAAGGGGAAGATAGAGAACCGAATAATCCGAACGATTGGAAAGCTGCTTCGCAAAAGACTCCGCAAACCCGTGACACATATCCGTCCGAGATACCGCCCCCACGTAGACCATATAGGATGACTGTACCGGCAGCACTCCCTGTCCCGTCCATAAATAGAAACATGCGCACAAACAACGAATCAGAGAATCCACGCTGTCATACTTGAATAGTGTATATGGACCTGTTCCTTCCATTTCCTGAACACATTCTCTATGCAGAAACACCATTCCCGGCCCCAGTTTCCCCTGGCCAATATCCGTGACAATCAGCGTATCTTCATCCTGTGAGAAATCGCTCCCGATTTCCACAAAGAGCTCCGAACAGACCCGCCCCAGCCTCGCAGCCAATGCATCCTGATATTCTCGATCTTTCATCATCAGCTTCAGTTTCATATCTTCCTCCGTAGTAAGAAAATACCACAGACAAAATTCCCCTTCAGTACACTTTTCCTCTACTGAGAACCTCCGGGCATTCCACACCGACCTCGTAAGATTCGGCCAAAAGTAAAATCCGCTCCATCGGAAACTTCCGGTGAAGCGGATTTGTGATTTTAGCAATGAATCCCGTGCATTTGCAAGGGCTGTTTTATTTGTCATTCAGAAGATCCAAAGAGAAGGATAGATCCTCTTCCGACATATGATTGTCTTTCAATTTGCGTTCCAGTGAGGTCTGATAATGATAGATTAATTGTTGCTTGCTCTCCTCATAATTCCCGGCTTTGTACTTATCCAGGATTTCATTATGAATTCGGTATTGACGTTCTACCAGCGTTTCGGGATCCTGTATCTCCGTGCACATATTGAAAAAAGTCACAAATTCCAGGTTTCTATAAGATTTAAGCAAATAAGGCATTTGTGCTGCCTCCACCAGGCAGGTATGGAAAGCGTTGTCGTACTGTATTGTTTCAGTGAAATCGCTTCCGTTCATTGTACGCATGCCTTCCAGCGAAGCTTCCATTTTCTCCAAATACTTCGGGGCTATTACACCATGGCACGCCTTTAAGGCAATCAATTCATAGGTCCCACGAAGAACTAATACTTCCATAATTTCCGACAAGCTAATATCCCGGACAGAGCAACCAATATTTCGTCTATATTCAATAAGGCCTTCCTGCTCTAATTGACGAAGCGCTTCCCTTACCGGCCCCCGGCTAACGCCCAGTTGATCCGAAAGTTCCTGCTCCACAATGCGGACGCCTGGCGTAATTTCATGATGGAGAATCATTTTGCGAATGCAATCAGTTACATTTTCGCGTAATGTTTTATGCTGAATTTTGTACAAAGTCCTACCCTCCCTAGTCCTATTCTTCCATATCATACCATGTTTATACCACAGGTATAAACAGAAATGTATGAATAAATCAGGAATGTATTAATTTCATATACCGTTCTATTGACAAATCCATGTCATGGATGTAAATTATAAATTGTAGACAATTTACAATCATTGTATGCTTTTCTATCCGTATTTTCAAGATAATTTAAGTTATCAGGGCATAAGATATCATTCCCGGTGCGATAGGAACGGCATACAGGTAACAAAGGAGACAAGAAATGGAAACACAGAAACAGAAACTTCCTAAAGGGTTTTGGATGTGTGGATGGACAGAGCCATTTGAACGAATGGCATATTATCTGGGCCGATCCATCATCCTCATCTTTGTGGCAACCGCAGTTGCGGAAGGCGGTCTTGGTCTGGCGGATACCGACGGCGCGATGATGCAGTCGAACCTGACCGCATTCTCCTATCTCGGCGGCCTGATTGGTGGTTTTGTCGTTGACCGCTTAATCGGTGCACGGTACTCTACACCAATTGGTATGGTTATTGCCGGTGCCGGTTATTTCATGGGATCTGTTGCAAAGGACGCAACTGGCGTCTACATCATGATAGCGTTAATCAGTACCGGTCTTGCGCTCTTCAAAACCGGCCCAATGATTGGACGACTGGTTGAGCCGGAACAACTGAATGAAGCCTACTCCATTCGTTATTCGCTCGTTAATATCGGTGCCTTCTTTGGTCCGCTTCTCGTCGGTGTCCTGTACAAAGACGTATTTGCCCACGATGGCGTACTCGGATTCGCTCCTTGCTTCAGATTAGCGGCGATTGTTATGGTATGCGGAGCTATCTTCTTCATATATGGAAGCCGTTACATGGGTGAAGTCGGCAAAGTTCCTTTCCGGAAGACCAAGACAGCGGAAGAACTTGCCCGCGAAGAAGCGAAATCTTCGGAGAAGACAGATAAAACGCCTTTCACATTGGTGGAAAAGAAGAGAATCGGCGCTATCGTTATGGTATCGGCGTTCTCCATTATCTTCTGGATTTTCTGGTATCTGGCATATCTACCAGTCTACTATCATTGGTCCGAAAATATGAATTGGACAATTGGTGGCTATGAAATTCCAACCACTTGGTGTGATTCCTTGAATGCAGCATTCTGCGTAATCGCTGGTCCTCTTACTGCGAAGCTATGGGCAAAGCTTGCTGCAAGACCACAGGGTGATATGAGTATCTACAAGAAACTTGGACTGGGTCTGCTGTGGCTCGGCTGCGGATACATCTACTTCGCTCTGATTGAAATCCTACGTGGTGATTCCAAGCCAAGCGTATTGCTGCTGGTTATCTTCTTCATGTTCCTAACACTGGGAGAAATGTTCTTCTCTCCACTGGGACATTCCTTCATCAGCAAATATTCGCCAAGCCGCTGCCTTGGATTAATGATGGGAGTCTGGGGACTTGCTACATTCTTCGCCGCAAAGGGATATGGTTATGTATATAATTTTGCATTTGGTGGAAACTTCCCATTTTCTACCGCGTGCATTGCCATCGCCATTGTCGCTATAATTTGCACTATTGTCTTGTTTGCTCTGGACAAAAAGTTATCCGCATTAGTTGAAGAATAATCCGGAAATCATATAATACTATTGTTCTATATATGTACCAAGGTATCAAGGAGAGACAAAGTATGACAATACCAGAAAGACTTACAGCACTTCGCAAGTGCATGAAATCAAAAAATATTGATATTTATGTAGTGCCAACGGCAGACTTCCACCAGAGTGAGTATGTTGGCGAGCACTTCAAAGCAAGAAAATTCATTACCGGATTCTCCGGATCTGCCGGAACAGCTGTCATCACACAGACTGAAGCCAGACTCTGGACAGATGGCCGCTATTTCATTCAGGCGGCAGCCCAGCTTGAGGGTTCCTCTGTCCAGCTCATGAAGATGGGCGAACCGGGAGTGCCAGAATTGACAACATATCTCGAAGCGACTTTACAGGCTGGTGAGACGCTGGGCTTCGATGGCAGAGTTGTCTCCGTTGGCGAAGGCGAAAGCTATGCCTCGATTGCGGAGAAAAAGAATGCTACAGTTAACTATCAGGTGGATCTAATCGACGAAATCTGGCAAGATCGGCCACCGCTGTCAGAAGAACCTGCTTTTGACCTGGATATTAAGTATGCCGGTGAGACGGTTGCCAGCAAGCTTACCAGAATTCGTAAAGAGATGGAAGTCGCCGGCGCGAATACTCACGTCATCTCAACCATCGACGACATCTGCTGGATTCTAAATATTCGAGGTAACGATATCGATTTCTTCCCGTTAGTGCTGTCCTACGGAATCATCACGATGGATTGCTTCGAGCTCTATATCGATGAAAGAAAGCTGGATGATGAGCTAAAAGCCAAACTCGCCGTAGACGGAGTGAACCTGCATCCTTACAACGACATCTATGAAGACGTGAAGAAATTCGACAGGGATACCGTTGTGATGATTGACCCTAGCAAGCTGAATTATGCTTTGTTCAACAATATTCCAAGCAATGTAAGGACGATCGAGCAAAGAAATCCGTCGATTCTAATGAAAGCCATCAAGAACCCGGTGGAGATTGAGAACATTCGCAAAGCGCAGATTAAAGACAGCGTTGCCCATGTTCGCTTCATGAAGTGGCTTAAAGAGAATGTAGGTAAAATTAAAATCACTGAGATCAGCGCATCCGACAAGCTAGATGAGTTCCGTGCGGAGATGGGAAATTTCATTCGTCCAAGCTTCGAGCCAATCTCTTCCTTCGGTGAACATGGTGCCATCGTGCATTACACATCTTCTCCGGAGACGGATGTGGAATTAAAGGAAGGCCAGCTCTTCTTAACGGACACAGGTGCGGGATTCTACGAAGGTTCGACCGATGTTACAAGAACCTACGCGCTGGGCGAAGTTCCACAAATTATGAAAGATCACTTCACACTGGTTGCCATCAGTAACCTGCAGCTGGGAAATGCAAAATTCCTGGATGGTTGCACCGGTATGGTACTAGACATTCTTGCCAGAAAACCATTCTGGGATAGAGACATGAATTTCAACCATGGCACCGGACATGGCGTTGGATATCTTCTGAATATTCATGAAGGGCCAGCCGGATTCCGTTGGAAATATCGTCCAGGTGAAACGGAGGTTCTTCAGGAAGGCATGATAATCACAGACGAGCCGGGAATCTATATTGAAGGCTCTCACGGGATTCGTCTGGAGAACGAATTATTGACCAGAAAAGGAACATTAAATGAGTATGGTCAGTTCATGTACTTCGAGCCAATCACGCTGATTCCGATGGATTTGGACGCCATCAATCCAGATATCATGACAGCGGAAGACAAGAAGCTATTGAATGACTATCACGCAAAAGTATTCGAAGTGATTGCGCCTTATCTCAATGACGAAGAGAAGGCATGGCTGCAGAAGTATACCAGAGCAATTTAAATTCAATCTCACAGAATAACAAGAATAATAAAAAGAGGCTTGAAGAATGAAATGTACCCGCCCTACTGAATAATCAGTAAGGCGGGTACTTTATTACAAAATAACTGCATATCAGAATCTCGAAAAAATACGCATCTAAATTGGAAATTCTATAATAAGAATTTCCAAATCTGAATATTTAACCTTGCATTTCAATGCAAAAGAAATTACAAATAGACACAGAATGGACACAACACAAAATTAAACCCTTGAAACGCTTTGTTTTCAAGGGTTTCTTGGTGCGCGACGAGGGACTTGAACCCCCACGGTCTCCCGC
>CAVGMK010000119.1:0-12316 GCA_963630135.1 Oscillospiraceae bacterium | reverse complement strand
TTCTTCCCTGACGAACTAATTGGTTAATAGTAGGCATTATTGTCTCCTTTCCTCTAGAATTTTGATTGCCGAAATAGAATATTTCGACTTTTATCGCATATCAAACTGAAAGACCTGGTGCGCCAGGTCTTTCAGTGATAACGAACATTGATGATTATACCAGCAATATCAACATGCTGTCAATTGAAATTTACTGATTCAGCAATTCCGATGTCTGCTCGTTCAGGCCTTCCATTCGATCCTTTCGTGCCTGCGAGTCCGCCGGATTGTCCTCCGCATTTGCTTTGTGCATCAGCGGTTCATTCTCGCCGTAATCCACTTCGATGTTGCGGTACTGCTTCATACCGGTTCCGGCAGGAATCAGCTTACCAATCATGACGTTCTCTTTGAGTCCTCTCAGATGGTCAGTCTTACCCTTCACTGCAGCATCGGTCAGAACACGAGTCGTCTCCTGGAAGGATGCAGCGGACAGGAACGAGCTGGTTGCCAGGGCGGCCTTGGTGATACCTAAGAGCTGACGAGTTGCATTGGCCGGTTCTCCGCCGTTGGCCTCCGCTTCTTCGTTCGCCTTCTCCAGTTCGAAACGGGTATACATTCCGCCCGGAAGCAGATGGGTATCTCCCGGCTTCTCTACTTTGTACTTCGACAGCATCTGGCTCACGATAACTTCGATATGCTTATCGTTGATATCTACACCTTGCTGTCTGTATACTCTCTGAACTTCCGACAACAGGTATTCGTATACGCCCGGTACGCCCAGGATTCTCATGATATCCTTCGGATCCAGCGGGCCCTTGGTAAGCGGTCTTCCGGCATGAACTTCATCGCCAACACTGACAAGAATTCTTGCGCCATAAGGGATGATATATTCGCGGTTGCCGCCTTCCTCATTAACGATAATCTCGGTCTTGTTGTCGTCCCGAACAGCGATGCTCTCCACAACGCCGTCTGCCTCGCAGATCTCCGCAATACCTTTCGGCTTTCTGGCTTCGAACAGCTCCTCGACTCTCGGAAGACCCTGGGTGATATCGCTTCCGGCAACACCACCGGTATGGAATGTTCTCATCGTCAGCTGGGTACCCGGCTCACCGATAGACTGAGCGGCAATGATACCAACAGCCTCTCCCGGGAGAACCTGTCTTCCGGTCGCCAGGTTGCGTCCGTAGCACTTCACACATACGCCCCTCTCGGCACGGCATGTCATTACGGAACGTATTTTTACCGACTCAATACCGGACTTCTCGATGTGCTCTGCAATATCGTCCGTGATTTCCTCGTTCACATCTACCAGCACTTCCCCGGTCTTCGGATCCGTCACAGCGGCTGCTGCGAATCTTCCGGCAATTCTCTGGCTCAGCGGCTCAATGACGTCCTTGCCGTCCTTGAAAGCACTGACTTCCACGCCGTCCGTCGAACCGCAGTCCATGTCGTTGACGATGACACTGTGGGAAATATCCACCAGACGTCTGGTCAGGTAACCGGAGTCGGCTGTACGCAGAGCCGTATCGGTCAGACCTTTACGGGCACCGTTGGAGGAAATGAAGTACTCCAGGATGGACAGGCCTTCACGGAAGTTGGATTTGATAGGAATCTCTACCGTATGTCCGGCAGCGTTTGCCATCAGTCCACGCATACCGCCGACCTGGCTGATCTGGCTCTTGTTACCTCTGGCTCCGGAGTTCGCCATGATGTACAGGTTATTCATGGTTCCCAGCGTATCCATCAGGGCATCCGCTACCTTTGCGGTGGCGTCTCTCCATACGCTGATAACGCGGTCATATCTCTCGCGGTCGGACATCAGACCACGTCTGTAGTAGGTCTCGAACTTGTCGACTTCCTGCTCTGCTGCAGCGACGATTTCTGCTTTCGCTTCCGGAATCTCCATGTCGGAGACGGAAATGGTAACTGCACCGATGGTGGAGTAGTGATATCCGATGCTCTTTACGTAGTCCAGCATCAATACGGTGTCGGTATTGCCATGCTTCTTGAAGCACTTGTCAATGATGACACCCAGCTGCTTCTTGCCACAGAGGAAGTCTACTTCCAGGGAATACGGATCCTTGGTTCTGTCGACGAAACCCATATCCTGCGGCAGGCCCTGGTTGAAGATGAATCGGCCAACGGTCGACTCAACGAGCTTGCCTTCGTCTCCCGGGTACGCCTTCATGCGAACCTTGACCTTCGCATGGATACCGACAACATGGTTGCGATATGCCATCATCATCTCATCGATATCCGTGAAGCACTTTCCGTCGCCCTTCTCGTTCTCGAGATTTCTCTCTTCCGAACCCGGATGCGTCAGGTAATAGCTTCCCAGAATCATGTCCTGCGTCGGAATCGTGATTGGGGAACCATCCTTCGGCGCCAGAATGTTGTTCACGGAGAGCATGAGGAATCTGGCCTCTGCCTGTGCCTCTACGGACAGCGGTACGTGTACCGCCATCTGGTCGCCGTCGAAGTCAGCGTTGAATGCGGTACAAACCAGTGGGTGCAGCTTGATGGCTTTGCCCTCTACCAGAACCGGCTCGAACGCCTGAATTCCCAGTCTGTGCAGAGTCGGGGCACGGTTCAGCAGAACCGGATGATCCTTGATGACATAGTCGAGAACGTCCCATACTTCCGGCTTCATCTTCTCGACCATGGTCTTCGCGCTCTTAATATTGTGTGCTTTCTCCTGCGAAACCAGTTCCTTCATGATGAACGGTTTGAACAGCTCCAGCGCCATGGTCTTAGGAAGACCACACTGGTAAAATTTGAGTTCCGGACCGACGACGATTACCGAACGGCCGGAGTAATCGACACGCTTACCCAGCAGGTTCTGACGGAAACGTCCCTGCTTACCCTTGAGCATATCCGACAGGGATTTGAGGGATCTGCCGCCAACGCCGGTTACCGCTCTTCCTCTTCTGCCGTTATCAATCAGAGAGTCTACCGATTCCTGCAGCATTCTCTTCTCGTTTCTGACGATGATGTCCGGAGCGCCCAGCTCCAGCAGCTTCTTCAGACGGTTATTTCTATTGATAACCCGGCGATAGAGATCGTTCAGGTCGGATGTTGCAAATCTGCCGCCTTCCAGCTGAACCATCGGGCGAAGATCCGGTGGAATAACCGGAACAACGTCCAGAATCATCCATTCCGGCTTGTTGCCGGACTGCTTGAAGGCTTCGATGACCTCGAGTCTCTTCACCAGACGAATCTTCTTCTGCCCGGAAGCCTTCAGGAGCTGTTCCCTCAACTCTTCTGCCAGTTCATCGACATCGATGTCCATGAGCAGCTGTTTGATGGCTTCCGCGCCCATCTGCGCTTTGAAGGACTTGCCATACAGCTGTCTTCCTTCGTTATATTCGTTCTCTTCCAGGATTTGCTTGTAAGTATACTGCGTATCTCCCGGATCTGTAACGATGTAAGATGCAAAGTAGAGAACGCGTTCCAGCGTCTTCGGTGTGATATCCAGTACCAGTCCGATTCGGGACGGAATTCCCTTGAAGTACCAGATATGGGATACCGGCGCAACGAGCTCGATGTGGCCCATTCTCTCACGGCGAACCTTGGATTTGGTAACTTCTACTCCGCAGGTCGGACAGATCAGACCTTTGTAACGAATTTTGTTGTACTTTCCACAGCTACAAGTCCAGTCCTTGGTCGGCCCGAAGATCTTCTCGCAGAACAAGCCGTCTCTTTCCGGCTTGAGTGTTCTGTAGTTGATTGTCTCCGGCTTCGTTACTTCGCCGTAGGACCACTCCAGCATTTTCTCCGTGGAAGCTAATTTAATCTGCAGGGATTCAAAATTGCTCGGTTCATAATTGTTCTCGTTGTTCATATTTCCTCCCTTACCCATTAAATTTCATATTTGTCATCGTCGTCGTTCTCCGCGAAACCATTGATGCCGTTGAAATAATCTTCGTCATCGTCGTAATCATCATCGTCATCAAATTCATCGTCCACGTCCGCTTCCATGTTGGCAGCCGCTTTCTCTGCGAACTCCGAAGCCAGCAGGTCTTCATCCGGTTCTGCATCGTCTTCATCGTCATCCAACATTGCAGACTTCGCATTGCGGGTTTCTTCTTCCTCGAGATCTTCTTCCTCCTCGATGGCCTGCAGCTGCTTCTCCCGTTCACGCACTTCTTTCTCGTGCATTGCCTCGGATTTGCGGTCTGCCTGCTTCAGCATGCTATCTACCGTTGCCGGATCGTCGTATTCCGATGTATTCTTGAGCTTGATTTCCTGGTTATCGCCGGACATGACACGTACGTCCAGGGACAGTGCCTGTAACTCCTTAATGAGTACCTTGAAGGATTCCGGAATACCCGGTTCCGGAATATTCTCGCCCTTCACAATGGCCTCGTAGGTCTTTACACGACCGATGATATCATCGGATTTAACGGTAAGAATTTCCTGCAATGTGTATGCGGCGCCATAAGCTTCCAGCGCCCATACTTCCATCTCTCCGAAACGCTGTCCGCCGAACTGAGCTTTACCACCCAGCGGCTGCTGCGTTACCAGGGAGTACGGACCGGTACTTCTTGCGTGAATCTTATCATCAACCAGATGGTGCAGCTTCAGCATATACATGTAGCCGACCGTAATGTCGTGGTCGAAGTATTCACCGGTACGACCGTCTCTCAGTGGGAGCTTACCGGTCTTCGAATATCCGCATTCATCCAGTAATTCTACAACATCCTTCTCGCTGGCTCCGTCAAATACCGGGGTCGCAATGTACCAACCCTTGGCCTTGGCTGCCAGACCTAAGTGAACTTCCAGGACCTGTCCGACGTTCATACGGGAAGGTACGCCCAGCGGATTCAACATAACCTGCAGGGTCTCGCCATCATCCTTGAACGGCATATCCTCTTCCGGCAGGATTCTGGAAATAACGCCCTTATTTCCGTGACGTCCGGACATCTTGTCGCCGACGTTAATCTTTCTCTTGGTAGCGATATATACGCGGACAATCTTGTTAACGCCCGGTGGCAGCTCGCTGTCACCGTTCTCCTTGCTGAACACACGTACATCTACAACGATGCCGACTTCACCATGCGGAACTCTCAGCGAAGTATCTCTGACTTCCTTGGACTTCTCGCCGAAGATGGCACGAAGCATACGAATTTCTGCCGTCAGATCGGTCTCGCTCTTCGGGGTCAGCTTACCAACCAGGATATCGGAGGATTTCACTTCCGCACCAATGCGGATGATACCTTCTTCATCGAGGTCTTTGAGCATATCCTCGCCAACATTCGGGATGTCTCTGGTAATTTCTTCTGCACCCAGCTTGGTCTCACGCGCTTCGCACTCATATTTGGTGATATGAATCGAAGTCAGCACGTCATCCATCAGCAGACGCTCATTCAGGATGATGGCGTCCTCGTAGTTATAGCCTTCCCACGTCATGTATCCAATCAGCAGGTTCTTGCCCAGGGAAATCTCACCGAGATTCGTGGACGGGCCATCGGCAATAACTTCACCGGCTTCGATATGCTCGCCGTAGGAGACAATCGGTCTCTGGTTGATGCAGGTACCCTGGTTGGATCCCTTGAATTTGAGCAGCTTGTACTTATCCAGCTCGTTGTTATCGTCTCTGCGGATACGGATGTTCATCGCATCGACGAACTCTACCACACCGGAAGCCTTGGCCAGCACAACAGCACCGGAGTCACAAGCGGCCTTGTACTCGATACCGGTTCCAACGTATGGCGCCTCCGTTACCAGAAGTGGCACGGCCTGACGCTGCATGTTACAACCCATCAGTGCACGGTTCGCGTCGTCGTTCTCCAGGAACGGAATCATCGCCGTCGATACGGATACTACCTGCTTCGGCGATACGTCCATGTAATCAACTTCACTGCGAAGCGCCATGGAAATCTCGCCCTTCACACCACGAACGGCAACCTTCTTGTTGACGAAGTGGCCTTCCTCATCCAGTGGCTCGTTGGCCTGCGCAACAATCATCAGTTCCTCATCATCGGCAGACAGATATTCCACCTGTTTGGTGACGAGGCCGGTCTCTTTATCTACCTTACGATACGGCGTCTCGATAAATCCGTATTCGTTGATAATTCCATAGGTGGTCAGAGAACCAATCAGTCCGATGTTCGGACCTTCCGGTGTCTCGATTGGGCACATTCTTCCGTAGTGGGAATAGTGTACGTCTCGAACTTCCATTCCGGCTCTTTCTCTGGACAGACCGCCAGGTCCCAGAGCGGAAAGTCTTCTCTTGTGAGTCAGCTCTGCCAGCGGATTGTTCTGGTCCATGAACTGGGACAGCTGGGAACTTCCGAAGAATTCCTTTACCGCTGCGGTTACCGGACGAATGTTAATCAGCTGCTGCGGCGTTGCGTTCTCATTGGTCATTCTCTCTCTAACGGATCTCTCCATACGAGAGAAACCGATGCGGAACTGGTTCTGTAGCAGTTCGCCAATCGTTCTCAGACGACGGTTGCCCAGGTGGTCGATATCGTCCACTTCGCCCAGTCCGTAATTCAGGTTGAGAAGGTAGCTAACCGAAGCGATGATGTCCGGAATGGTAATATGCTTCGGCGAGAGTTCGTGTTTGCGAGTTGCAATCGCTACTCTCAGCTCATCCTCATTCTCCGCGTTATCGATGATTTCCTTCAGCACCGGATAATATACCAGCTCAGACAGCTTGTACGGCGCCAAATCAATGTCCACATACTGAGTCGGATCGACGAACTGATTGCCGATAACCTTCACTACCGAATCGTCGGCTTCATTCTTGCTCCGAACCAGTGCACTCAAAACACCGGCATTCTCAATTTCGAATGCCTTCTCACGGCTGATGAAACCATCCTTCTCCACCAGAACCTCACCGGTATTCGGATCGATGATGTCCTCTGCTGCGATGGTCTCTACCAGTCTGTTGTGGATTCCCAGTTTCTTGTTGTATTTATATCTTCCGACTTTCGCCAAGTCATAGCGCTTCGGGTCGAAGAGCAGGCTGTTCACCATGGAACGAGCATTCTCTACGGTTGGCGGATCTCCCGGTCTCAGTCTGCGGTAGATTTCTTTCACACCGTCATCGCCATTCTTGGTATTATCCTTCTCCAGCGTGCGAAGTATTCTGTCATCTTCTCCGAAGGTATTCAGAATGTCCTGGTTGGAATCCAGGCCCATCGCACGAAGGAAGGCCGTAATCGGTAATTTTCTCTGTCTATCAATACGTACGTAAATAATGCCGGCAGAATCCGTTTCATACTCCAGCCATGCACCACGGTTCGGGATAATGGTGGAGGAGAAAAGGTTCTGATTCGACTTGTCGACAAGTACTTCATAATATGGTCCAGGAGAACGAACCAGCTGGGTTACGATGGCTCTCTCCGCACCATTATATACAAACGTGCCTTTTTCTGTCATCAAAGGGAAATCTCCCATGAAGACATCCTGTTCTTTAATCTCGCCGGTTTCCCGGTTGGTCAGCCTCACCTTAACAGTAAGAGATGTTGCATATGTCGTTTCCCGCTCTTTGCATTCTTCCTGATCGTACTTTGTCGTCTCGGAAAAATGATAATCGGCGAACTCCAGGCTGAGAGTGTTCGTCGCATCCCGAATCGGGGAGACATCCTCCAAAACCTCTGCTAATCCTTCCTCCACAAACCATTTATAGGATTGCGTCTGAACATCAATGAGGTTCGGCATCTCGCAAACTTCATTGATTTTCGCAAAGGTCATGCGTTCTTTCCTTCCAACTTTTACAGGTTTTGGCATGTTATCACTCCTTATTGTTCTAGCAAAATCGTCCCTCCATACTGGAACGTAAGATTGTACGCTTTCAATACAAAGGTTTCGTGTATGTTGAGAGGTTTTTGTGTGATTTTTTATACTCGTGCACCGGAAGCCTCATTCACCGATACGAGTCCTCTATACGACAATTTGGGCCCTGGTTTCCAGGGCCCAAATTCTGACGTCATAACTAGAATTAGTTCAGCTCTACTGTAGCGCCTACTTCTTCCAGAGCAGCCTTCAGAGCTTCTGCTTCTGCCTTCTCAACATTTTCCTTTACGTTAGTCGGAGCGCCGTCTACCAGAGCCTTTGCTTCCTTCAGTCCAAGACCGGTAGCTTCTCTTACAGCCTTGATAACCTTAATCTTCTCAGCACCGATTTCCTTCAGTACTACGTTGAATTCAGTCTTCTCTTCCTCTTCAGGAGCAGCGCCTGCACCCGGAACAGCTACAACAGCTGCAGCAGCGGATACGCCGAATTCTTCTTCACAAGCTTTAACGAGTTCGTTGATTTCGAGAATGCTCATTCCCTTCAGAGCCTCGATGATCTGGTCCTTATCCATTGTTATTCTCCTTTTTCTGAATTAGACGACCATTGCGGTCTTAAATATAAACAGTTGATTATTTATTTGCTTACGCTTCTGCTGCTTCTTCCGGAGCAGCTTCTCCACCTTCGCTATCCTTATCGGCAATTGCCTTGAAGGTTCTAACAAGCTGCGAGAGTGGGGACTGAATGCTTCCCATGAAACGAGCGATGAGCTCTTCTCTGGACGGAATTTCAGCCAGTTCTTCAACCTGCTGTGCGTCATAAATCTGACCTTCCACAACAGCACCCTTGAATGCCATCTTCTTGTATTCCTTGATGGCCTTGTTCAGGATTCTTGCTCCTGCTGTTGCATCCTCATTGCTGAATGCGAATGCGCTGGAACCCTTGAGAACTTCAGACAGTCCTTCATATGGTGTTCCTTCGATAGCGCGCTTTACAAGGGAGTTCTTGTATACGGTGAAGCCTACGCCACCCTCTCTGAGGTTCTTTCTCATGGCATCTGCTTCTGCTACAGTCAGTCCGAGGTAATCAATAACGACTACAGACTGAGCCTGTTCGAAACGCTCTTTGATTTCGTCGATGACAACCTGTTTTGCTTTTTTAGCTTCTACAGACATTTTATCTCCTTTCCTGACCGCCGGGCGGCCATAGTTTTGTTCCGAATGTCACACACGGTACAAAATACCCCGCTATGGAGACAGCGGGGTTCAATTTATATTGTACCTCGGCGGGAAATTAAGCTTTCGCACCCGCTGTCTACGGTTGATATTCGTTTGTAAGTAAGTTGATGATGTGTCTAGCCTAAAGATGCGTTGTTCACCTTTACGCCCGGGCTCATCGTGGAAGCCATTGTAATGCTCTTGAAATACTGACCCTTTGCCGCGGATGGCTTAGCCTTCGCAATGGCGTTAATCAGTGTGTTTGCATTCTCTACCAGCTTCTCATCATCGAAAGACTTCTTTCCGATGATAACGTGGATAATGTTGGACTTGTCCAGACGATATTCCACTTTACCGGCTTTGATGTCTTCCAGTGCCTTGGTTACATCCATCGTAACGGTACCGGACTTCGGGTTCGGCATCAGGCCCTTCGGTCCCAGAATTCTACCCAGACGACCTACAACACCCATCATATCCGGGGTTGCAATTACCGCGTCGAATTCGAACCAGCCTTCCTGCTGAATCTTCTGTGCCATGTCTTCTGCGCCGACATAATCTGCGCCGGCTGCTTCTGCTTCCTCTGCCTTCGCACCCTTGGCAAAAACAAGAACTCTCTTGGTCTTACCTGTTCCGTGCGGAAGTACGGTAGCTCCTCTTACCTGCTGATCTGCGTGTCTTCCATCAACGCCGAGGCGGATGTGCATTTCGATGGTCTCATCGAACTTTGCAGTCGCAAGTTCCTTCACGTGCTTTACAGCATCAGCGACTTCGTAAGTCTGAGTCTTATCGAAGTTCTTGATAGCCTCGCTGTATCTTTTACTTCTCTTTGGCATGTTTTCCTCCTTGTGGTACTAACGGCTCTCGCCTCCCACTGTCTTAGCCTTGTACTGTGACGCCCATGCTGCGTGCGGTTCCCTTAATCATCTCTGTTGCAGCTTCAAGGGATGCAGCATTCAGATCCGGCATCTTAGTTTTAGCGATTTCCTGAGCCTGTTCCAGTGTAATGGAAGCAACCTTGCGCTTGTTCGGTTCACCGGATGCGTGCTCAATGCCTGCTGCCTTCTTAATCAGAACTGCTGCCGGTGGTGTCTTGCATACAAAAGTGAAACTTCTGTCTGCATAGACAGTGATAACAACAGGAATGATCATTCCAGACTGATCAGCGGTTCTTGCGTTGAACTGCTTGCAGAAGTCCATGATATTCACGCTCTTCTGACCCAGTGCTGGACCTACTGGTGGTGCAGGAGTTGCTGCGCCGGCAGGAATCTGAAGCTTGATGTAACCATCAATTTTCTTTGCCATCGTCTTCTCCTTTCCTCAATAAAGATTATTGAATTTTTCCAACCTGTGAGAATTCAAGTTCCACAGGAGTATCTCTACCGAACATTGAGACACGAGCTCTGACAATCTGCTTTTCTGGACTAATCTCTTCGACAATGCCCAGTTGTCCTTCGAAAGGACCCCCGATTACGCGAATTGTCTCGCCGACCTCAACATCCAGGTCGATTCGCATTTTCTCGACACCCATTCTTACCACTTCTTCCTTCGTCAGTGGAATCGGGTCCGATCCATGTCCTACGAAGCCTGTTACACCCTCGGTGTTCCGAACCAGGTACCAGGTCTCGTTGTTCACAATCATCTTGATGATGACATATCCCGGGTACAGCTTGCGGGTCTTGACCTTGCGCTGGCCATTCTTAACCTCGACCTCCTCGATTGTCGGAATGATGACTTCCTCAATCAGGTCCTGCATGCCGCGGTATTCCACCATCTTCTCGATGTTGCTTTTCACCTTGTTCTCATAACCGGAATACGTGTGTACAACGTACCACTTCGACGTACCGTCACCGCGAAGGCCTTCGCCCTCCAGCGGAGACATGGACGTCGCATTCGCACTCCCGTTCTCTGTTATGTCTGCCATATTAATCTACTCCCATACCATTAGGAAAGGGTGATTCCGAGTACTTTCTGAAGCAGAGCCAGGAAGCCGGTATCTACCAGCCAGAATCCCAGCGCAAAAATAGCACAGATAACGAAAACAGTCACTGTACTGCTTGCCAGTGCCTCTTTCGTCGGCCATACCACCTTCAAAAACTCTTCTCTCACGCCCGGGAAGTATTCAATCAAGCTCCGAATCGCGCGAGCGAAGACATTCGGCTTCTTCTTTCCATTCTGTTTCTCATTACTCATGACACCACTCCATCAGCTCACGTCAGTGATTACTTGGTTTCCTTGTGAAGAGTCTCTTTGCCGCAGAACTTGCAATACTTTCTCAGTTCGATTCTGTCCGGATCGTTCTTCTTGTTCTTCATTGTGTTGTAGTTTCTCTGCTTGCACTCGGTGCATGCCAGGATGATTTTGTTTCTCACGATAGATTCCTCCTTGTTGCGCTTTATAGTTGCTTAAAAAACCTTATTCACCTCAAAATCAGAGCAGCTTCTTTCTCACCGCTCTGTTTGTTTTTCCATAAAGTCACTAAATAATATTACTCTGTGGGTACGTCAATGTCAATCACTTTTTCGGCTGTTCCCAATTTTTTATAAGTCTCAGATGATAATGTCCTACTGTAACACCAATGAAAATGTCTCGGTTATGATGGAATCATTTTTTAATCTTATCCGATTGCTACTTCCTACCATTCCTTCTTTCCGGTATCCCTGTTACCATTCCTCTTTATTCTCCTGTCCGATACAAAACGTTCGTGGTAAAAAAACGGTGCCCTCCCGGGCACCATTTCTCTCACTTCATTATTCCAATCTATCTCAGGAATTTCATTATTCGTTCACATGGACGCGGTCCATTGCGGATACCGCCAACGCGAAGCAAACGATAGAAATTACGGTCTGCGCAACGATGGATTCCTTCGCAATCATCACAACGAATAGAACGCTAAGAATCATCAGTGCCAATGTGGATAATGCTGCTTCCGAAATCATATGTTCTCTCTTCATCTCACGCCTCACTTTCTTGAGTTCGCTTGTGGACTCGCCCTTCCTGGGCCCTGTCCGCCTCTGCAATTGGATAATACAACAAGCTTGTCAAAAAGTTAACCCTTGTATGAGATTTGAAACATAAATGGAATGATACAATTTTGCAAAATCATTGATTGCAATTGATTCTTCCGAAAGCGCTTGTTTTTCAGGCTATTCCGCGTGTTCCGCAACCAATATCACCAGATCATTATTGGTTGCAAAAACAAATTAAGCCCATAACGGAAATAAAATTCAGTTGTCACGTATTGAAAGTCGAATTTGATTCAAGCAACTGATGCGACACAGGGCGAAATCCGGCGTGTTATTTTGTGCAAACGCACAATCGTTCTGACTTTTGTCTGTCCAAAGCACTACATTTCGCGGCGCCGGCGGATTTCCGCCATC
>CAVGMK010000118.1:0-13552 GCA_963630135.1 Oscillospiraceae bacterium | reverse complement strand
AAGTGATTGCGGCGGTTGCGGCGGAATAACACGGATTGCCGAATTTCGCGCGAAATGCACACCGGAAAGCCTCTGCGGAAGGCTCGACGAAATAATGGATATCAAGAAGAGCTCGTGCGTTCTTTAGCACGAGCTCTTCTTCGTTCTCGCCTGCACATTCCTGTTAGCGGCTTACATTGAACATTTTGTACGGAAACGGATAAAATGTTCAACGGTATTTGCTTTTCTTCACATGGAATTACTACGATAAATATCTACGACTTTCTACTGAAAGATAACAGTCTGGAGCTCTAAGGGTGAAGATAAATTGATGTCGAGGATGACGGCCCTTACAAGAGGAAAAGATTCTTGAACCAGGCCCTGATGAAAGGCTTCTTCTTGCCATCCATCAGGGCTGTTTATGTTGTAAATCTGGTCCTTTGTTAGCGGCTAGGTCAAACAGGACTTGCATATTTTCGTCCGGCGTATTCTCCATAATCGAACAGCCCGTACTCAGCACGAAGTTCGGAAAGTTCTCACACGCTTTCATTATCTGGCATACTTCCGCCTCCACATCTTCCTTCGTTCCGAAACGCAGCGTAGAAGGATTGACGTTACCCATGATGACGGTATTCGCATCGACCATTCGGATACATTCACCGATATCGGTACAATAGTCAATGCTCAATACTTCTGCGCCGGTCTCTACCATATATGGGGTGTGGGCAATCGTCTTTCCGCACACGTGAAGGAATCCCGGAACCCCTGCTACATCATAGATTTTCTTCAGGTACTGACCGGAGAATTTCCAGAAACGTTTCGGCGCGAGAAGGGATGCCAGCGGTTCCGCAATCCAGAAGAAATCCTGATCTGCCTCCGTCTCACGAATTGCCAGTTCCATAATCCATTCCGTGACATATGCCACGAAATTCTCTACCAGATCCGGATTCTTGACAATCATTTTGAGCATACGCTCTGCGCCAATTATTCCGGAAACCACAGTTAACGGGCCGAAGCATCCGCCGCCACAGAGACCGCCCCGTTCCTGTTCTTTCATTTCCCGAAGGGATTCTATCTCATCCTCAAATCCACTGTAATCGAATTTATGAGCAGCAACGATTCCGTCGAGTTGCGATTGAGACGTCAATTGGTTCTCTTTGACGATGGTAAGCGCAGAAGAGACATTCTCCAGTTCGAACCCGAGGTCCTCCGCCATATCCAGATGACCATAGCAAAGGAATTCAAATGTTTTCTCGCCACCCCAGATGGGGCTGACCAATGTATGGTCGAATTGCTTCACATAATCTATGATATGCTGCTTCATCGGAACTCTCCTGCGGGTTGTATGCGCCGGCCGGTCGCTTCGTCAAACAAGTGAAATTTATTTTTATCCAAATATACCGTGAGCTTCTCTCCTACTTTTGCACGAACTGTTACAGGCGCAGTAATACATAATCGATTCCCGTCCAGTTCGGCATATAATTGTATCTTGTTCCCCAGGTGCTCATATTCTTTCAGAAGCACCGTAGCGTTTGCAGCATCCTGTGTTTCACCGGAGGTCAGGATATCTTCCGGACGTATTCCGAGAAGAACCTTGCTACCAACGTAAGGGAGCAGGTTCGCGCCATCCGAAGGAAGCGTCACATTCCATGTACCAGCCTCCAGAACAAATCCTGCCTCGGTCCGAGCTACCGTCACGGGGATAAAATTCATCTTCGGCGAGCCGACGAACCCCGCAACGAATACATTAATCGGCGAATCGTAGATTTCCATCGGCGTTCCAAGTTGCTGGATTACACCGTCTTTCATAACCGCTACCTTCGTCGCCATTGTCATCGCATCCACCTGATCATGCGTTACGTAGACGAACGGAACCTGTAGTTCATGGAAGCTCTTCAAGATCTCCGGCCGAAGCTTCGTTCGCAGGGCATCATCCAGATTGGATAATGGCTCATCGAAGAGGTAAATTCTGCTCTCCTTCACCATCGCGCGACCCATGGCAACCCGCTGACGCTCACCGCCGGACAGTTGCTCCGGTCTCTTCTTGAAATAATGATGAAGGCCCAGCGTTTCTCCGATACTATCTACGATGCTATCTCGCTCTTCTTTGGGCGTCTTGGCGATATCCAATGGAAAATTTAAATTCTTCTGGATGGACATGTGCGGAAAGAGAGCATAGTTCTGGAATACCATTCCCACGCCCCGGTTCTGTGGTTCCATTTCCGTCACATCGATATCATCAATCAGAATTTTCCCTTCCGTTGGCTCTGTCAGTCCGGAAATAATGCGAAGAAGCGTTGTTTTGCCACATCCGGATGGTCCGAGCAATACAAGAAACTCATTCGAATCTACATGGAGATTCACATCATTCAGCACGACTTTATCGCTTTCACTAAATTGTTTACTGACGTGACTTAACGTTAAGCCTGACATGGTTCCCCCTTACATCTTCAAGGATTTGAGACGATTTGCGTCTTCCTCTGTACAACCTTGCTCAGAATAACGCGCTTTCTCATAAATTTCATGAAATTCTTTATAATTTTCGGATTGCGACATGGATACCGCTGTCTCAATCTCCGTCGGTGTCATCCAAGCAGATAATAATTGCCCGTGCTTTCGATATTTATTCACGGATTTGCGATAGGCTCTCCGAACCTTCGCTGCCGGCGAGAAGTCAAAGACGCTCGGGCTCTTA
Source organism: Oscillospiraceae bacterium (assembly GCA_963630135.1). Classification (GTDB taxonomy): domain Bacteria; phylum Bacillota; class Clostridia; order Peptostreptococcales; family Anaerovoracaceae; genus Mogibacterium_A. Next base: position 10,878 of record CAVGMK010000118.1, on the reverse strand, counting down.
TTTGACGCTTTACCAATACTCATTTCCCGATCCTTCACATCGCGGCCTTCCGCGGCTTCATCCAATGCCAGGTTCCTCCCCTTTCGGCGAACGGCATTCACAATCAGGCTCACAATTAACACGATGACCAATAGGAAGCCGAGGATAATAAGTACCGTCTGTACCCCACTCAGGAATTGTTCCCATGGGGAATCGGTCTTGGATTCTACCTGATTCATCACGCCAAGCAGATTACTTCGATCTCCAAGTATGTGTTCATCTTCTTTGAGGCCGCCCATATCAATTAGTTTTCCGAAAATCTTAGCAAGGATGTAGTACACCATTACCTTGAATTTCCTTACCAGCGTGCCGCGGTACAATTCCTTGACAACAGCCATCCCAATACTAACCGCAATTAAGAAAATACCCAGAAGCTTCCTTCCGTTTGCATTTATTTTCTTCTGTGGCAAGGAATACACCCGCTGATTATCGGTCAGGAATTTGTATTGACGATGAAAATATCCATGTATCAGGAAATGGAAAATTGCAAATAGCGCAATCACATCCGACACGACAAACAATCCCGAATTCTTCGAGATATTTCCAATCACATGGGTCGCCACGGCCAGGAGCGCAATTATCACGTGAAAATCACGCATGGAATACTTCATCCAGATACGAAAAATGGATCTATTTTCCATATGGTACCTCCCAATACATTACCTCCGGACTATTCATCAGTTCCGGTGGAATCTCATTGGACGAATAAGCCGGAATAATCCAGTAGGATTTAATTGCTCTCTCACGGAGTGCGCTCCACTGATTGACCACGCGCGCGTTCGTTTCCGTAGAAATAAACACCCATGAAATTTTGCGATTCGGTTGTGCATCCATCCGTTCCGTTTCCTCTTCCAGAATTGGCAGAATGCTGGAACATTTTAATTCTTTATCCGTTATCAGACGGATGCGCGCCAGTCCATAACCGATGGCATTATTATGATTTTCATTCGCACCGGCATCAATGGAGAACATCTCGCCACTGATGCAATCCAGGCCGTTACTACGGAGCGATGTCAAGATTCCGTGCGCGATGAATTCTTCCGCCATCGAGGCGGCGATACGAATACTTTCTTCCAGCAACCCTTCCGGTCGCACCAATGTATCCCATTCGGTATCCAGTACAATGGCGATTTCCTGATCTGCGGTAAAATCATGAATATTCACGCGAAGGTCCCCGACTCGAGCAGAAGCTTTCCAGTTGATATCGCGCACATTATCATAATTCTGATATTCACGTATTCCGCGGAAAGTGAAGGGATCGGTGCAATCCGACTGACGAACCACTGTCTCTCCCATCATTTTCTGTGTGGCGAGCATTAACTGGCGAGCATCACTCTTCCCCGGATACACACAGAGACTCGTGTTGACCTCCTGATTCATTAAGAACCGACGGGTATAGAAAAGGTCATTCCCCACAAAATCCACTTCTTGAACCTGATAGTAGCCACGCTTTGCACAGAAAAGTGGAATTTCCCGCTGTACACGCTCGTATCCTTTCATGGAGAAAATTTCACTTCGGTAATTTCTGTCCGAAATCGCCAGGTTGCTCTTGTCCTGAAATTCAAGGCCACGGTCGATTCCCATATTTACTTTAACAGTGAGAACGGGAAACACTTTACGGTTCTCCACTGTCACCGTCAGATTCACATTGTCGCCTTCTTTAACCTGTCTTTCCGAAAATACAACATTGGCAGACAGGTTACGATTCCATATTAATTTGCAGCAAATCAGTTGCAGTCCATAGACGATGGCTGCACCTATGACAAACAGGAAAATATTCACGCTATTTTCTCCAGTCTTCGGTTGGAACCGGAATTGAATTCATCAGTTTCTCCATCATTCGAAGTCCGGCTACTCTTCCCTGGCTTCCTCGTGGGAAAATGAGACGATGTGCCAGCACCGGACCGCTCAGAATCTTAATATCCTCCGGAACAACATATTCCCGGCCCTGAAGGTAGGCATATGCACGCACCGCCTTGAGAAGTGCCAAGGTTCCACGTGGGCTGACACCCGAGACAACTTCTGCTGTATTTCTGGTCGCCTGCACGATTTCAACAATGTATTTCATCAGCTCCGGATGAACATAGACATTCTTGTATTCCTGCTGCATTTCTCTTAATTCTGCAATAGAGCACACTGGCGTCAAATGTTCCAGTGGTTCGTCCGTCAGGAATCGTTCCATAATCCTGAGCTCTTCCTCTGCCGTCGGTGTTCCCATGGAAATCTGGATGAGGAAGCGGTCAAGCTGCGCTTCCGGAAGTGGATACGTTCCGGCGGTTTCAACCGGGTTCTGGGTTGCAATAACAAAGAATGGCTGAAGTAGCGGGAAAGTCTCGCCGTCAATCGTGATTTGTTTTTCTTCCATACACTCCAGCAAACTCGACTGTGTCCTCGGCGTTGCTCGGTTGATTTCATCCGCAAGCAAAATATTGCAGAAGGCCGGACCCTTTCGCAGGACGAATTCACTTTCTTTCTGGTTATAATAATTCATTCCCGTGACATCCGATGGCAGAAGATCCGGCGTGAACTGAATACGGCTGAATTCCGCGTCCACGGATTTCGCCAAGGCTTTCGAAAGTACTGTCTTACCGGTTCCCGGCACATCATCCAGTAGCACATGGCCGCCAGCAAGCAATGCCGTTAGAATTAAATCGATATTGTCCTGTTTTCCGATAATTACTTTCTCAATATTGGTTCGAATTTCCATTAATTTCTGATTGTTCATTATTGATACACCTCATTACTTGTCTGAAGATTTGAATACATACGCTTTAATCATCGCTTTCTGACCAAGGAAATAGACGATTAGAATTGGAATCGCCGATAGAACGCCCCCCGCCATAATCGCCGGCAACGTTCCGGCATTTCCGTAAGACGAGTTCATGTACGAAAGCAATACCGGGAACGTTCGGTCTTCTTCCCTCAGGATGTAAATCAGCGGGCCGAAGAGGTCCGACCACACGCTAATAAATGTCTGAAGAATCATGATAATGAACACCGGCTTCGCCATCGGTACGATAATCTGCCAGAGCAATCGAAAATGACCGCACCCGGATACTCTCGCAGCATCAATAATCGGCTGCGGAATAGTCAAATAATACTGTCTTAGCAAGAATATGTAGTAAGCGTTTCCGAGGAATGCCGGTACCCACAGGGGCATCAGCGTGCCGTACCACCCAAGCTTCACAAACACGATGAATTCAGGGAAAAAGGTTACTGTTCCCGGCATCATCATCGTTACAAGGAGGATGGCCATGACGATTTTTTTGTACTTACACTTCATAAACGCGACCGCATAGGCCACGATTGCATTAGAAACAACGACGCCAACAATGTTAATCGCACACAATTTCAATGTATTCCATACATATTTCCATCCGTTGTGCTTGACAAAGAACTGCGTGTAATTGCTGAAATCAAAAGAATCGACCCACCAGTTAATCGGCCTTTTGAAGACGTTCACCGGATCCTTGAAAGATGTGACAATCATCCAGAAGAACGGAATAATCATCCCCAGCGCAAATACGATAATGACAGCATAACGGACAAACAATATAGCATTTTTCTTCTTCATTATTCGTCCTCCCCCCCGTCATTTTCGTAATACACCATCGGCCCTGTCACTTTCGCGATGAAAGCGGACAGAATGATGATAATAACAAACAGAATCCATGCCATCGCACAGGCCTTTCCCATTTTATGATAGGAAAATGCATTATCGTAAAGGTACAGTGCATAGAACAATGTGGCATTGTTCGGTCCGCCTTCGGTAATCAAATAGGAGGAAGTGAACGTCTGCAGTCCCTCAATGATGTTGGTCAGAAAAGAGAACCACAGGATGGGACTCATCGATGGAATCGTTATGGAGAATAACCTTCTCCACCAACCGGCTCCCGCGATTCTGGCGGCATCATGCAAATGCTGCGGTACTGCTTGCAATCCGGCCAGATAGAAGATAATACCTCCGCCGATTCCCCACAGACTCATCAGCATCAAGGAAATAAGTGCCCAGCGATGATCCCCGAACCAATCCGGACCCTGAATGCCAATTTTCGCCAGCAATTGGTTCACCAGTCCATAGCGATAATTGAATACCCATCCCCATAGCAATGCTGATGCAACGCTGGAAACGACACAGGGAAGGTAATAGATGGTCCGAAGGGTACTTGCATAGGGGAGATCCCCATTCAGAAGCATCGCCAGCAGAAAGCATAGCACCATCGAAATCGGGATACTCATCGCACAATAGGTAAATGTGACCTTTAGTGATTGAAGGAAAAGTGGGTCGGTGAATAAATCCTTGTAATTATCCAGACCCACCCATATCGGGTCACTGACAATCTTCCATTCGGTGAAACTGATATAGAAAGATCCAAGCAACGGTAGAATGGTTAACAGAACCAGCCCGATTAACCACGGACTAATCCATAGGAAAAAACGCAGATTATCTCTGTTCCATCGGCCTTTCCTATTTATCATTAATTCTATTCTCGGTAATTCTATTTTCGGTTTTTTCATGTATGAGCCTTTACTATTCATCCAACAATAGTAGAGAGCACCTCTAGTGAAGTGCTCTCTTACGACCGCTATAATGCGTACAGAGTCTATTTGTCTTTGTCGTTCAATTCTTCTTCTAAGAGCTTCGAACAATCTTTCTGAATCTTCTTCATCGCCTGTTTCGGCGTCAGCTTGCCGTTGACCATCTTATAAATGGTGTTATCCACGGCAGTAGTCATCTCTTGCCAACTGAGGCACTGTCCCTGTGTGTTCTGACCGTATGGAATGTTATCTACACGGAGGGAATTATGCTCCGGCGCACCTTCTGTGTTCAGAATGTCCTCAGAATAGGCAACATCCTTACGGCAAGAGGTAATCAGGCCAGACTCTCCCATGATAATCTGTGCATCCTTGGTGGACATGAAGTATGCGAATTCCTTCGCGAGCTCCGGATTCTCCGACTTCGCGCTGACAGCATATCCTGCATAGAGAATACCGGTATCTCCTTCTTTACTCATTGTTCCCGGAAGAGGTGCGATATCCCAATTGAAGTCCTTAACGTCTTTCAGAGAGACAATATCATACACGCCATTAATCATGAATGCATATTCCCCTGCGGCGAAACCGCCGGAAAGATAAGTGCTATCATTCTCGCTTGCTGTAAATCCGCCTTCTTTCTTGTAATTATCCTTAATCCATGTCAGCATCTTCAATGCTTCCGGTGATTCAAACACCACCTTGGTCGGTTCATTTACATCATCGAACATTTTCCCTCCCATGGAATAAAGTATGTACAACCATTGACTCGTAATGCTGTCAATGCCCAGCTGCGTCGGAACACCTTTCTTGTCGCGAACCGTCAGCTTATTGCACATTTCAGCAAACTCTTCCCAAGTGGTATCTTTCGTCGGATACTCAATACCAGCAGCATCTAGCATATCCTTGTTGTAGTAAAGAACAAATGTATCAGCACCTACCGGGATGGCATAATAGTCATCTTTGTACTTATAAGAATCATAGAGATTCGTGAAGAATACATCTTCATCGAACAGTTCATCATGATGTTCTTCATACACATCCGTAAGCGGCATCAACATTCCTTCCTGAATCCACTTCAGCAGGGTCTGCGGATTGCCATAAATGACATCCGGGGATTCACCGCCTAAATAGCGGGTCTCTATCGTTGTCCCATAATCATCATTAATGGCTTCGAAGTTTACCTTCGTTCCCGGATGTAATTCCTCGAACTTCGCACATGCTTTCTCGTCGCATGCGATTTCATTATCCGATCCCCAGGCAACGAACGTAATCTCACCAGACAATTCTTTACCGTCAGATTCCGTGCTCGTGCTTTTCTTACTGGATCCGCAAGCGGTAAGGCTCACCACCATCACGCATGCGAGGAGTAAGCAAAATAGTTTTTTTCTCATTTTTCTTCCGTCCTCCCTAATTAAAGATATATATTTTCCATTTAAGCTTTATTCTAACCGCGTGTTCCGGTGGTGTCCAATATGTTTTTCGGAATAAAAAACGACAATCATAATAAAATACAATTATTGTTTTTTGCTCGGTTATCGAGGCGATGTATTTGTGTTGATTATGTGAACGGTCTTCCATACGGAACGCCTAATGGACAATTGCTAACTGCGTCTCCGGGTCGAAGAGGTGAATTTGTGGGATTGCCAGCTTCATCGTTATGGTGTCGCCAATGGAAACAGCAGCATACGTTCTTGCCATTGCAATCATCTCTGCATCTGCCATTTCAAAATGCAATTTCTTCTCGGCCCCAACCACATCAATTGCGGTGATTGCCACGTCAAGGGATAAGAAGTCTCCTTCCGGAACAACGGTACCCTCGCAGACCGGATAGATATCCTCTGATCGCAAACCCAAAATTACCTGCTTTCCAACATATCCCTGATCCTCCAGCACACGGCTCTTCCACTCCGGCAATTCTATATCATGCTCCGCCACTCGAACCACAATACGATTGCCGGAACGAACGCATTCTCCCGGGAACAAATTCATCGTGGAAGCACCGACAAATTTCGCCACAAAAAGATTCTGGGGCTTGCAATATATGTTCTGAGCCGTATCCACTTGCTGTATTTCGCCTTGGTCCATTACAACAATACGGTCTCCCAGCGTCATCGCTTCGGTCTGATCGTGCGTAACATACAATGTCGTCACTCCCAGCTTACGCTGAAGCTGAGCGATTTCCGTTCGAAGCTCCATCCGCATCGCCGCGTCCAAATTGCTCAGCGGTTCATCCAACAGAAATACATTCGGTTCACATACCAGCGCGCGTCCAATGGCAATTCGCTGGCACTGACCGCCCGAAAGCTTTCTCGCTTTGCGCTTCAGAATATCTTCCAGCCCCAGAATCTTAGCCATCTGTGCAACACGCTCTTCCCGCTCTTTGCGAGGCATACGTTTCATCTTCAGGGCAAATCCGATATTCTCTTCGACCGTCATATTCGGAAAGAGTGCATAATTCTGGAATACCATCGCTACATTTCGTTTGCTTGGTTCCGAATTGTTCACGACGGCACCGTCGAAGAGCAGTTCTCCTGCCGTGATTTCTTCCAGCCCGGCCACCATCCGGAGAACCGTTGATTTGCCGCAGCCAGAAGGACCCACAATCACAATGAATTCACCGTCTTCCGCTTCCAGATTAAAATTCTTTACCACATCCTTCTTTCCATCAAAGGTCTTGCTGATGTGCGAAAATTGAATATTTGCCATAATTATAATCCCATTCTTTCTAACGAACTTCTAACTTTCACGCAAGTGTCCGCGCAAAGTCCACAACCTACAACGAAAATTATCTATACAGTCCAGATTTCAATGTACCCTTCGTTTCTAGCTAAGCCCGCGTACTGCTACGCAGCTCGAAGAGCATATCGCGAAGCTCCGCTGCCCGTTCGAACTGAAGGTCTTTGGCGGCTTGCTTCATTTCTTTCTCCATCTTCTTGATGGTCTCCTTCAGTTCCTTCGCCGTCATTTCCTTCGGATTCCGGAATTCGTTCTCCCCCGTGTATTCCTGCGTTGCGGTAGCGATATCGCGAATCGGCTTGACGATTGTCTGCGGCACGATGCCATGTTCCTCGTTATAGCGCATCTGAATATCGCGACGTCGGCCGGATTCATCGATGGTGTAACGCATGGCCTTCGAAATGCGATCCGCATACATGATAACGCGGCCATGGGCATTTCTCGCGGCACGCCCAACGGTCTGCATCAGAGAGGTCTCTGTACGGAGGAAACCTTCCTTGTCCGCATCCAATATCGCGACAAGGGATACTTCCGGGAGGTCTAAGCCCTCACGGAGGAGGTTGATGCCCACCAGCACATCGAATTTGCCCAGCCGAAGATCCCGAATAATCTCCAGTCGTTCGAAATTATCGATATCCGAATGGAGATATCGAACGCGAATACCCTGATTCTCCAGATACTTCGACAGGTCCTCCGCCATTCTCTTGGTCAGCGTTGTCACGAGGACACGCTCGCCCGCCTCTGCGGTGCGGTAGATTTCCGACAGGAGGTCATCAATCTGACCCTCCGTCGGCCGAACATCAATTTCCGGATCCACCAGACCGGTAGGGCGAATGACCTGCTCCGCCGTAACACCGCCGGAATGCTCCAGCTCATAGGCAGCCGGTGTCGCGCTGACGTATACCGTCTGATTCACGATGGATTCGAACTCCTCGAACTTGAGCGGCCGGTTATCGAGTGCCGACGGAAGTCGGAATCCATAGTCGACGAGGGACTGCTTGCGCGCGCGGTCGCCGTTGTACATCGCCCGAAGCTGCGGCAGCATCGCATGGGACTCGTCGATAATCGTCAGGAAATCCCCCTCCGGGAAGTAGTCCAGTAGCGTGTACGGCCGCTCCCCCGGTTTCAGGAAATTCAGATGACGGGAGTAGTTCTCAATTCCTTTGCACCGGCCAATTTCCATCATCATCTCGAGATCATAGTTGGTGCGCTGCTCCAGTCGCTGCGCTTCTAGCAGTTTCCCATTGTCCCGGAACCACTGGAGTCGCTCCGCCAGTTCGGCCTGAATATTCTTCGCCACGAGTTTCATATCATCCGGATTCGTCACGTAATGTGACGCAGGAAAGATGGAGATGTGGCTACGGATACCGGTCATCTCACCGGTGACCGGGTTCATCTCGCGGATGGAATCAATCTCATCGCCGAACATCTCCACGCGCACCGCTTCTTCACTCCCGGCCGGATAGATGTCAATGGTGTCACCCCGCACGCGGAACGTCCCGCGATGGAAGTCCAGATCGTTGCGGTCATATTGCATGTCCACCAGCTTCCGAATCATCTCGGTCCGGTCAATCTCCATGCCCGGTCGAAGCGATAACAGCTGATTCCGGTAAGAATTCGGACTTCCGAGTCCGTAGATACAGGATACGCTGGCCACCACGATGGTGTCCGGCCGCTCCAGTAACGCCGCCGTCGCCGAATGACGTAGCTTATCTATCTCGTCATTGATGTCTGCATCCTTCTCAATATACGTATCGGTAGATGGAACATATGCCTCTGGCTGGTAGTAGTCGTAGTAGGAGACGAAATACTCCACCGCGTTCTCCGGGAAGAATTCTTTCAATTCTCCATGAAGCTGCGCCGCCAGCGTCTTATTGTGAGAAATCACCAACGTCGGTTTCTGAATCTTCTCGATGATTTTTGCCATCGTGAAGGTTTTACCCGATCCGGTAACCCCCATCAGCGTCTGATGACGATTCCCCGCCCGGATGCTTTCTACCATCCGTTCAATTGCCTGCGGCTGGTCGCCCGTGGCCTCATAGGGCGCATGCAATTTAAATTCCATTATCTCATCGCTCCTTCTAAAGAATAATCCTACATATATGGCAATCTATCGTAGCCGGATTTCCTTGAACATTCCATCGGTTAGGCGGTATTCCTGATTCTTGACGCACATCTGCCCGGCGATAGGTACAATGCCCTTCATGTCCATGCAGGCTTGCGCATACGTACAGGACGAACCCATCGGATGATTGACGTACGCTCCAAGCCCCGTGCCAATCAGTGCCAATGTGGTCTTCGGGCACAGGAGCAGCATGGAATCTGCTTTTAGCCCATTCTGTAATTCCTTCAGCATCGGATACGTATAGCGTTCCGTGATTTCACCCAGCAGCTTCGGGCCCAGGATGGGGAGGCTGCCGGCAGAATCCGCATAGCTGATGAAATCCGCTCCCTGCATTTGTACCTGTTCGGCAAACCGTACGATTTCGGTTACCAGCCGTCTTAGCACGGCATCCATCACATCCGGTTGCTTCCGCATGGCGCGGAGCACCTTCGTCACGTCGATTAAGCCGTTCAGTATGGTGAACGGACCCGATATTTCGAATAGCACGTGTTCGCCCATGGAGCGAAGTTCGCGGCACGCGAGGAGCGTCTCATGGATTCGGCCTTTCGAGAAATCCATCGATGGCAGTCGAAGGATTTCTTCGACATCCTGACAGATGTATTCGCCAGTTCGCGGGCCAACGGTCCCATCTCCCATCTGTATCATTCCCCCCAGCGCTTCCGCCTCCAGTGTATGGCAGAATGGGAGTACGCATACCAAGGACCCGGTCTCCCTGCGAATCGCGAGGGAGAGTCTCACCATATCGCCTTGGTTCAAGTACGCCTCCGGAAACGAGATTTCTTCACTTTCCAGCACGTTCAACGGAATCGCCGGCAATGGATTGTCGGCAGTGCAATGATAATCGCTGATTGTCTTCATCTATCCTTCCTCTTCCAGCTAATCTCTTACTGCCTCCGTAAGAATTCCTTCCCGAATCGCGCGAATATTCTCTATCGGAGACTGGGTTCCCAGTCCGCAGGCAGGCGAAATGATGCTAGACCCGTCTTTCCAGCATTTCACCGCCAGTTGTCTAACCTTATCGGGTTCCCCGAATTGAAGTGCCCAGGTGCTGACATTTCCCATCAGAACGCGCTCCCCCAGATACTTCCTGGCCTCCGACATCGGCACACAGGAATCGAAGCTTAACACATCCGCGTGAATCAGATTCACCTTCGGATAGACATTCCCCATCTGGCCGCAAATATGCATGATTCTTCCTGTTTCTCCCTTCGGGAGCGCGTCCCATATCATGTTGTTGTACTTCACCGTATATTCTTCGAATAACTTCGGCCCCAGAATCTCTCCGGTACCACTCGGATCCGAGATGGCAATGATATCCGCCCCCGCTTCCAGCTGTGCCTTTGCGAAGCGAATGATTTCCTGCGTAACGAATTCCATATACCGGTGCGCCGCTTCTTTCTTCTTCCTCAGTTCCTTGTAGAAGGTAACCGGTTCCATTATAG
>CAVGMK010000117.1:0-14394 GCA_963630135.1 Oscillospiraceae bacterium | reverse complement strand
TTGGCGCGGAGTGCGGTCTTACTTTTGGCCAGAATCGCGCGGTGCTGCAGGGAATGTTCCTTGCGCCGAAGGTGGTCAACGCCGCGGTCAAGGGGGCCATGCTGTGCGGCGTCATCTACGACAGTCTGGGCTTCGGCGTGATGCCGCCGGCGTACTCGAAGCGGAGCGATATCGTGCAGGCCATTGAGTTCAAGGATCCGGACAAAACCATAGCTTTCTGCCAGGCGATTCAGTCGGCGTCGCCGATTGACGCGTATGTTACGCCGATTCCGTGGGATATGCCGGGATACGACGATCAGGTAATCATGGCGGCGGGGGCTTTCGTCCAGGGCTCGTCCATCGAGCTCAGCGCGGATGCGCCGCTAAGGGAACCGTATATCGCGTATTTCCAGGGCGGACTCATGTATGAACACGCTCGCTATGGCATCATCAAGAGCCTGGATACCATGGTGAAGAAGGGACTGGTTGATGTCACCAAAGAAGGAAATAAGCTCTAGAAAAACAACGGAAACATCGGAAGACCAGGGAAAGTTATCCGGAACGTTGGAAAAGTTGTCAGAGAAAGAGCGGAATTCTGGTTCTGCTCCGGAACTTGGGCAGTCCGATTGTTCTGAGCATTCGGGCGGTCAGGCGGAGGACACCGGCAAAGAGGATACCAGTAAGGAGAATACCGGCAAGAAAAAGGAGACCCAAGGAAATTCACTCGGCCTGCGAAACACGCCACGTCATCAGCGAATTCTCGCGATGGTCAAGCTGGGACTGCTGGCGGTCATCGTCATCGGGATTCCGCTGATTCTGGTGCTTTTCTACCGGGATACAATTCTGGACAGCGGTTCTTGGAGTGACCTCTACGCACAGGTATCGAAACATCCGTTGACGGCTTTCTGGGTGCTGATTCTGTTGCAAATGGTACAGATTATCATCTGCATCATTCCTGGACAGCCGATTCAGATGGCTTCCAGCTACATGTATGGGATCATCGGCGGCTACGCAATTGCTATTATCGGTGCCATCTTCGGCTGCCTGATAACGTATCGAATCGCCCATTTCCTTGGGACGGATGCCATGCACCTGTTCTTTGGCGAAGAGCGAGTCCGCGATTACATGCACAAGCTGAACAGCGCCAAGGCGCTGACCATCGTCTTCCTAATCTATCTGATTCCCGGAATCCCGAAGGACCTGGTGAGTTATGTTGCCGGGATTTCCGATGTGGAGCTCAGACCATTCCTGATTGTGTCCACACTCGGCCGTTCCCCAGGCGTGCTCGGAAGTCTCCTGATTGGCGCTTTCTGGTCGAGCCGGAATTACGTGGGAATCGGTGTAACGGCCGTTTTTTGCCTGATTATATTCTATGTCTGCATTCACTATCGGAAGCGGATAATGCGTCGAATTGAATTCTATGAGGATCAGCGGGAGAATCGGCGGGAGGATTAATGTGACAGCTGACCCGTATAAGGTTGCAAGTGAAATAGGATAAGCAGATAAGCATACGAGAATTAGAAATTAGAGAATAAAGAGGTCACCATAATGAAGAAACAGAAACCGACAACGAAGACCAATGCCATGCGGATATTGGACCAATGCAATATTTCTTATGATACGGGTGAATATGATTACGATGAATCGGATCTTTCCGGCAATCACGTAGCGGAGGTGCTGGGCATCTCCGAGGATGAGATATTTAAGACGCTGGTAACACGCGGTGCGGATAACGAACTCTTTGTATTCGTGATTCCGGTGTCTGGCGAACTGGATCTGAAGAAAGCAGCGATTACAGCCGGTCAGAAGAAGATTGAGATGATTCATGTCAAGGAATTGGTGGGTTTAACGGGATACATGCGTGGCGGCTGCTCTCCAATCGGCATGAAGAAGCTCTTCCCGACATATGTTGATGAGACGGCCATGCTCTTCGACCGGATCTACATCTCCGCCGGGAAGAGGGGAGAACAAATCATTCTCGCTTCGGATGATTTGATTTCCGTCGTGGATGGAAAGTATGCGGATCTGACGAAGTGAGCAAAATAAATGATTGATTAAGTTACGCGTAATATCTGATGGGGCAACAGAAATACAATTCTGTTGCCCCTGTTTGTTTGCCAGGTACGGATTCGATATCTCCGCCGTATTTTCTTATACTACTATATCCTCTATATCTTTATCTTTCATTCAACCATTTATTGTTCATGGTCCCACCTTTCCGCAGGACTGAATAACCATTCTTATTTTCTCACTATGTAAGAGAAACTTCCGGTTAATGGTAGTAAAAGCTGAAGTTAGTATTTCATTCAACATCGTAATGTACGAAAAACTTCCCAATAAAAGAGAACATTTGTTCATTTTCTGGTTGACTTTGCTATATTCAGCCCGTATAATACAGATATCAGCAAAGAAGAACATATGTTCATTAGTGGGAGTAGGAAGTATAACACGCAAACATACAACGGTATACGAATCTGTTTGTTTTAATGTATATGTTGGATATCCGTGCTGGATATCGGGACATCCGGCATAGCCGGATACCTTTTGAAAGGAGTTTCGTCATGAGAAGAACCAGAAGATATAGAGTCGTGAAACCTGTTCGTTTTTTTATCTGTATTTTAGTCTTGACATTGTCGCTGACATTCTGCTTGGCGACGATTCTGGGATCATCGACAGAAGCTGCTTCTACAGAAACTTATCGGCAAGTCGTAGTTCATCAGAATGAGACAATTTGGACCATCGCGGAGAAATACTGTCCTGACAATAAGGACACAACTGTACGTGTTAATGAAATATGCGAAATCAATGATATCGAGCCAGGTGATCTTCAGCCAGGCGACACATTGATTGTTCCGGTTGAAGCGTAGACTTATATGTTCCCAGGGAGAAGTGATTGTTGAATCATACCTTTGAGAATCAAGACGATAATGACAACGATATGAGCACGTGAATCTACACGCAATTTCTCAAGAAATGACGAAGGAACACCTCGCGATGTGCATGGAACGGAATGAGACAGGCAATATATTCAGATTATTTATTGCGGGATTCCGTTCCAACTATTCCCATAATTATGATTTTAGGAATAGTTGGAGAATGCGAGAAGCAATCACCTATTCGAATGGATAAGCAGTAATCCTTCATCCGGAAGCCATATGCAGGAAGTCATGAGAAGCCATGAGAATATCCGGATACCAGATAACATACCGGATAACGGTACATAATTGCCCTCTTATATAAATATTCCTATATTTATAATGTTATACGAAAGGAAGCGAAGATTGGATGAATCCTAATCCTCGCTTCCTTTCTTTTGCATTGCTTGCGCAATTATGCTTTGCGCTATTCCATATTCCATACGATTATATTGACTATATTGACGTATTTCGTACACCGGCCTTTGTTGGTATCGGCTAATTATAGCCTTAATCTCTGGATAAATCTCTTGAAACGACTGAACGAATCTTTCTTTATGACCAGAACGTTGACTCGATTAGATTTGAATTCCTCTTATCTCGCATTCCTGCAGATTATCTGGTGAATCTTATCTAAGAGCGCGCCGACATAATAGACGCCCACAATCATGGCAATACCAATCTGAATCAGCAGACTAATCGGATTGGTCTGTGTATCCAGGTTGAACGTGAGCATGGCTATCGCCCACCCGGCCAGCCAGGATGGCATATAGAATATACCCGGAATGACGTTTGAAATCAGCACAACGAGAATGCCCAGGACGAACAGCGTGGCGAAAAGCGAAATATCTGCATTATATGGTGTGTGCGCCATAATAATAGTGCTGATATATCCCCAAAGATCACCGGCGAGATATCCAAGTGTAATTTTCTTTGCATCACGGAACTGATTTCCATTCGCGCCATATATTCCGGCTGCAATCAGTGCAATCGGTCCGACACTGATGTGCAGATAAGGAGAAGCAACGGCCCATGCCGGCGGGAGAATTCCCACCAGCAGGGCCAGAACGATGATATCTTTCTTATTCGAATTTGAGTTCTTTGAGCTCATTGAATCATTCCTTTTAATCACTATGCCACGATGTCGCCAGCATTAACGCATGGTGATGTAGCCACGATACTGTGTCATGTTATCACAACGAGCGATGTCGGACAGGAAGATGCCGGCGAATCCATAGGATTTCTTCAGATATGGGAAATCTTCGGTCTCTGCCCAGGATGGCTTTGCTACCTTCTTTGCGGCTTCCTTCGTTGCCTTGGTCCATGCGCTTGGACCCGGGAACCACATTTCTACGATGCGGTCGAACTCGCAATCATTAACCGATTTGATAATCTTGCTGGAAAGGCAGCGTGTCACATAATCCTGCTCCGTGTAAGCCGGGATGAATTCTTCCTTGAGCCACTTGTCGCCCTCTTCCTGGCTGACGCCTTCCGGATAGCGAACCATGAACTGCCATCTGTAGTTCGGACCATCTTCCACGGTTCTGCCCTCACCCTTGAAGTCGTCTTCCCACCATACCGGAACGAAAGCGAAGATGAACGGAACCGTACCCAGCTCCTCGTCTCCCTTGGTTGCTCTGGCATCGTCCCCCTCCATGTTCATGGAAGTTGCTACATTGTCCGGAATGTTATTCTGCCATACCAGAACATCCGGCGGGAAATATTCGGTTAGTGCCTTGTGATGAACGAATTCGTGAATATCGTTCGGGTTAGCCAGCCAATAATGCTCTGTCATCTGCATCCGAATCGTACCGAATCGCTCGCCGCCTTCCGGTGTCGGCAGTGCCTGGTAGAATGCGTACTTGGACACATACGGACCGAACTGCGAGATGCTGTCCGGAATATGATACTTGTACAGCCAATTCTCCAGGTGAATTCTGTAATCTTCCTTCGCCAGGTCGACGTAAATGATACTTCTTACTGGATAGAAATCAGGTCTCTTCATCATTTTTCAAATTCCTCTCTTTCAATAATCAAGCATGATGGACGGACGTCGCCCCACCCATGCTTAGTGTAACACATATAATCGTAACCGGCGCAAGAACAATTGCAGTCGATGTAGATTCAAGCATATATTTCCCGGTTAAAAATAATTTTCATCCCGCCATGCACGTCCGGCTCTGCCCGGTAAATAAGCTTTTTCGAATGCACCCGGCAATGAAATCGAGCAACATGGAATGAAAATCCGGGGGAATCCTAGAAGCTGGTCGGAATAGCCGGCTGAGGCTCCCCCACAATAGCACGGGACATCTTATCAGCAGGACCGTTCCAGAGCATGGCGATGATCAGCGTTGGGATATAGCATGGAATGAATCCACCAACAACAGCGATGATATAGGCCTGGAATGTGCCACCACCGAAAATAAGAACGCCTACAGCGGTCATAATCAGGTCCAGGATTACAACGAAGACGCCGGCAACGACGATGTTCAGCAGCAGTCCGAATTTGAAAGTTCCCGGCTCAGAACGCTTAATCGCGAAATCGAATCCCCACTTTGCAGCCGGCAGGAAATTGACAGCGAATGTGATGACATAGGCCAGAATTGCCATCCGGACGAACATCGGTGCAGAGAGATTTCCTGCCAGCACTAGAGAAATCAGTGTAATCAGGATGCTCAGCGGCAGATCCATAATTAGGGCATATACCGCGGTTAATTTTTTGCTCTTATGTACCATTTTCTTACCCTCCAACTTGTTATTTGGTTGTTAAAAACAAAACGTATTATCACGGTTTTATTTTACCGAGAATAATACGTTCTGTATAATGCTTATTTACTTATGAAGTGAATAACCGTATGTTTATATGGATGACGCTTATGCCCGGACATCCATGACGGTTTCTTCCAGCAAATCGGAGAGAAACTCTGTCTGCTCTGTAATCCCCTCTTTCATTCTGGCAACGCAGATGTTGTCGTGCGAGGAAAGAGGGATATATTTCAAGCTCGGGGAATCGATGCACCACACCATATCATCGACGATGGCGACACCCATGTTGTTCCGGACGCAGGTAATCATCGATTCATTGTTGTGGACGAATTCGATTTCCGGTGCAAAGCCATAGGGTTCACAATACAGGTTGATAATCCGGCTAATCATCTTGTCGACGATTTCCCATGGGGCGAAGAACTTCTCATGCTTGAAATCGCTTGGCTTCGGATGATCCATTTTCGCATAGACACTGTCGGCGGAATACAGGAGGAGTTTCTGGGTGGTGGTCACATTCTTTCGATAGAAATCATCCATGTACACCAAGGAATTCTCCATGGTGAGTGCGACCTGAATATTATCGGTGAGCATTAGCGTGGACAGTTCCTTGATACCGCAGCAATCAATGGCAAGACGGGTATGGGGGTACTTTTCCTGAAATCGCGAAGTGACCTTCGGAAGAATCTGAGCCAGATCCCAGCCTTCCACGAAACCGATGTGAATAACTTCCGGATCCTGATCTTGAAGCTCTGCGGCCTTATGCATAGTCTCCCGAAGCTCCTTCTTGTAATTCCGGTAGAATTCATAGAATACCTCTCCGGCAGGCGTCAGTTTGGTCTTCTTGTTGTTGCGGATGAAGAGCTTTACCCCCAGTTCTTTCTCCATCATGGAGATCTGTTTCGAGATTGCCGGCTGCGAGACGAAGAGCTCCTCGGAGGTCTTCGTAAAGCTGAGGTTGGTCGCTACGGCCATGAAGTAATCTATCTGTAAGTCGTTCATCGTATACTCCTGTTTATGTATTATGCCTATTTCGATTACGCCTGTGAAGTGTAGAATATCGAATAAAGCAGCTGTTTCCAGCTGCTTATATACTCTCCCAAATTCAAAATTAATGATGGAACAGACGGAAGCCGTTATAGCACATCACCATTCCATACTTGTTGCAGGCTTCCAATACGAGGTCATCTCTTGTCGATCCGCCCGGCTGTACGACATATTTAGCGCCGCTGGCCTTCGCCCGGTCAATGTTGTCCGCAAACGGGAAGAACGCATCGGATGCCAGAACCACGCCATCCACCTGATCCAGAATGGCTCTCTTCTCTGCCAGTGTAAATGGTTCCGGCTTCGAATCAAAGAGTTCGGTCCAATCGATGTCAACATTGGCCTCCGGGGTATCCTCCATCGCGATATAACGGTCGATGAAATTATCCTTGTTCGGCCGCTTGGTCCCCTCTTTCCATGGCAGGTTCAGTACCTTATCCGTCTGACGAAGGTTCCAGTTATCCGCTTTGCTACCGGCAAGACGGGTACAATGTACACGGGACTGCTGTCCGGCACCGATACCGATGGTCTGTCCGTCGTAGGCGAAAGCAACCGAGTTGGACTGCGTGTATTTCAGCGCAATCAGAGCGATAATCATATCTTCCTTGGCTTCTTCCGGAAGATCCTTGTTATCGGTCACGATATTATTCAGACAGGAAGCATCAATCTTCAGATTATTGTGGCATTGCGTGAAATTCACGCCGAAGACCTGTTTTTCTTCCAGTTCCGGCGCTTCATAATTCGGATCCATCTGAAGAATCAGGTAATTCCCCTTCTTCTTCTGCATCAGAAGAGCCATGGCTTCCTCAGTATAACCCGGGGCGATGACACCATCCGAAACCTCCCGCTTAATCAGTCTGGCACAGGTCTCATCACATACATCGCTGAGGGCAATGAAATCGCCAAAGGAGCTCATACGGTCCGTTCCTCTCGCTCTGGCATATGCCGTTGCGATTTCGGAATCGTCCAGTCCCGGAATATCATCCACGAAGCAAGCTTTCTTCAGGCGGTCGCTCATCTTACGGCCAATGGATGCCGATGTTGGGCTCACATGCTTGAAGGAAGCAGCGGCAGCCTTTCCGGTTGCTTCTTTGACTTCCTTAACAAGCTGCCAGCTGTTTAATGCGTCCAGCAGATTAATGTATCCCGGTCTGCCGTTCAGTACCTGGAAAGGCAGCTCCGAGCCATCTTTCATCGACACGTAAGCCGGCTTCTGATTCGGGTTGCATCCGTATTTCAATTCAATCTGTTTCATTCGATTCGTTCCTTTATCTTGTTCTTATGTCTTGTTCTGATATAACCTACAGGTTAATCTCCGTGCTGATATTCTCGTGCGGGTGACGGCGAATAATCGGGTCGATGACTTCCTTCACGAATTCGGTGACCTGCGATGGGCATCTGCCCACGTAGAGGGACGGATCCAGGCTGGCTCGAATCTCTTCCTCAGTAAGATCGAAGCTTGGGTCCTTTGCAATCAGCTCAATCAGGTTGTTGCTGAGACCATCTCTCTTCACACGAAGCGTCGCTTCATGGGAATGTACACGGATTCTTTCATGCAGCTCCTGACGGTTTCCACCCTTCTTCACGGCTTCCATCATGATATTTTCCGTCGCGATGAAAGGCAGTTTCTCCATGACGCGAGCCTCGATGACCTTCGGATATACCACCATATCACTGCTGATGTTAATGAACAGGTTCAGAATGCCATCCACAGCGAGGAACGCCTCCGGAACGGAAATCCGCTTGTTGGCCGAATCGTCCAAAGTTCTTTCGAACCATTGCGTTGCAGCGGTAATCGCCGGATTCAGGGAATCAATCATCACATATCTGGCCAGCGAAGTGATTCTCTCGGAACGCATCGGATTTCTCTTGTATGGCATTGCCGAAGAACCAATCTGGTGCTCTTCGAACGGCTCTTCCATCTCTCCGAAGGACTGGAGAATACGGAGGTCATTCGAGAATTTCGACGCCGTCTGAGCAATTCCCGAGAGTGTGGAGAGAACATTGTAGTCCACCTTGCGGGAATATGTCTGACCGGATACCGGAACACATCCTTCGAATCCGAACTCTTCCGCAATCAGCTGATCCAGCTTCTTCACCTTCTCTTCGTCATTCTCAAAGAGATCCATGAAGCTGGCCTGCGTACCGGTTGTTCCCTTGGAACCGAGCATGCGAAGGTCTGCCAGTCTTCTCTCCAGCTCAACGATATCCATCGAAAGCTCATACATCCACAGCGTCGCTCTCTTGCCGACGGTCGTCAGCTGTGCCGGCTGCAGATGGGTGTATCCGAGACAAGGAAGATCCTTGTATTCAATCGCAAACTTCGTCAGGTTCAGCTCTACCTGAATGGCCTTCTCCAGAATCAGCTTGAGCGCATCCCGCATCAGCAGAACATCGGTATTATCTCCGACGTAGCAGGATGTGGCACCCAGGTGAATAATCGGCTCCGCCTTCGGGCAATGCTTTCCGTAAGCATACACGTGGCTCATGACATCGTGACGTACTTCTTTCTCCCGCGCTTCCGCTACCTCGAAATCGACGAAATCCTTGTTCTCCACCATTTCGTCAATCTGCTCCTGGGTAATATTAAGCCCCAGTTTCTTCTCGGCTTTCGCTAGCGCAATCCACAGCTCATGCCAAGTCGTGAATTTCTTCTGCTCCGAGAAGATATACTTCATTTCCTTGCTCGCATATCTGGACGAAAGCGGTGATTTGTATTCCAGCTTATTATCCATATTATCAATCTCCCATTCTCTTATTCAGAATACGGACATCTCTTTCCAGCGTATCCATATCTATCATCATTGTACAAAGTGAAATTTTGTTATCCTCGTTCAGATTCTTCCAGATTCCCTCGGTCAACTCGTCCAGGCTCTCCGGAATGTTCACCTTCCATGGCTCCCCTTCGAACGTCGGCAGCGGCGTCGCATTGCCTTCATACGTATGAATGAAGCGCGCCGTCCCCGAAATCGGGGCGTATTCATAGAAGTACCGTCCGCACTTCTCGCCTATGCCGTCGATATTCTTCAGAATGCTGAAGGTTGCATCTCCGGTTGTCATATCCGTGATGCCGCTGATTCTTGGGGTAAAATGAGGTTCATCCGGCTCGAACTTCCGAGTCCGTAATGCTTCTTCGAAGGTCTGACCCTGCTTCAGGAATGTCTCAATCGTATCGGTCTGGTCCCCGTTGGTCACAATCAGCTGATTCTTAACCGTCTTAATTGGATAATAGATGATTAGTGTCGGATCTTCCAGCTTATCCGGGTCATATGGCGCAATGGCGATATTGTCTTGTTCCTGATAGAAATAACGGTTGCGGCTGTTTTCACTTCTTCCCATGATGAAATAAGCGACAGCCACTTTGCGGCCCACGGTGCCAATCATCACTCCCCTGCCCCAATATTCATTGGAAGCAAGTAACCCCAAATCATAATTCTTGATTTTACTGTTCATTTTTCACCTTATCCAAATAACTCTGCAAAATAACAATGGCTGCCTGACGGTCAATCACTTCTTTCCGCGCTTTGCGGCGCACGTTCGCGTCGATAAGCACGCGTTCCGCGATAACGGTAGTGAATCGTTCATCCTGCCATTCGACCTTGACCTTTGCCAATCCGGTGCTCCGCATTTTGTTCTCCAGCATCGTGCGAAACTCGCGGACTTTCGTGGTCTGAACGCTATCCGATCCGTTCAGATTGAGCGGCAGTCCGACGACAACGGTATCGCAATCGAACTCACGGACATAGTCAATTACTTTGCCCGTGTCTTTTCGAATGCCGACTCTTTCGATGGTGGTAACCCCTTGGGCGATAATGTTCATCTCATCGCTGACAGCGACACCGATGGTCTTATCGCCGACATCCAATCCCAGTTTTCTCATTGTGTCTCCGCGCACCTACTTCTCTACGCCTAAGTAGCTTCTCAGAATTTCTTCCAGAAGGTCATCCCGGTCCACCTTGAGAATCAGGCTTCTTGCGTTGTTGTGGCTGGTGATGTAGGACGGATCTCCGGACGTCAGATAGCCTACCATCTGGTCAATGGCATTGTAACCCCGCTCCTCTAAGGCTGCATAGATGGTCTCCAGAATTTCCCGATTGGTCATCGGCACTTCACTAATTCCTTCGAAAATGACGGTGTCTTTACTCATAGCAATACCTCCTTACTGAACTGCGATGAGTTCCTCTGCTTTGGCGAAAGCAGCATCTAATTTAGTAATATCTTTCGCACCGGCCTGTGCCATGTTGGCTTTGCCACCGCCGCCACCTCCGGCAACCTTGGCAACTTCCTTGATGATTTTACCGGCATGATATCCCTTTGATACGAGGTCCTCCGACAGCGACACGATGAGATTTGCCTTGTCGCCGTTCACGGTGGCAAATACCATCGCAACAGAATTCGTCGTGCCCTTGATGGCATCCGACATCTCTCTTAACTGGTCTACCTCGGTATCCGTAAATTTCTTGGTAATCAGTTTAACTCCGTTCACGTCCTTTGCGGAAGCGATGATATCATCCAGGGAATCTGCAATCTGGCTGGACTTCAGGGATTTAATCTCCTTCTCGAGGTTCCGGTTATCCTGTAGCAGCTGTTCCGCTCTCTTCGGGAGATCCTTCGGCGTCGTCTTGAGAATGGCCGTGGTCTGATCAATCAGCGTGAGCTTGTCATTCAAATAGCGGATGACCTGGGAACCGGTAACGGCTTCTACACGGCGGACGCCGGATGCTACGCCATATTCCGAGATAATTTTGAATCCGCCAATCTTGCCGGTGTTATCCAGATGGGTTCCACCGCAGAATTCGATGCTGTAATCACCCATGCTGACAACGCGAACGATATCGCCATATTTCTCGCCGAATAATGCCATAGCGCCCAGCTTCTTCGCTTCTTCAATCGGCATTTCCTGCATCTGGATTGGAAGGAATGAATCCACCTTCTCGTTCACCAGATCCTCAACCCGACGAATCTCGTCGGCTGTCATTGCTTCGAAATGGTTGAAGTCGAAGCGCAGGTAGTTCTCATCTACATAGGATCCGGCCTGCATAACGTGATCTCCCAGAACATCGCGAAGCGCCTGTTGCATCAGGTGCGTTGCGCTGTGGCCGCGGGAAATCTGATTTCTGCGAACGGTGTTAATTTCCAGCGTTACAACAGCATTCTCTTCGAAGTCTGCCAGCTTGTCGCTGTCTGCGGAGTCGATGACGTGAAGGAAGATGCCATTTTCTTTTACCACATCCACAACATGAAGCTCGGTAGCGCCCATCCGGATAATGCCGGTGTCATGCAGCTGTCCGCCGCTGGTTGCGTAGAACGGGGTCTGATTGAAAATCAGGAAGCGATGCTCCTTGTCGTACTGGCCTTTGAACTGAATGGTTGCTTCGGAAGCGACTTCGGTGTAGCCGAGGAATACGGTTGCCGGAAGGTCGGAATATGCGCCGGCATCCTTCCATGCATCTTCCGAGGTGTCTCTCTGGCCGGCTCTTGCGGTCTCCTTCTGCATATCCATGCTCTTCCGGAATCCATCCAGGTCCGGAGTCTTGCCGTTCTCGCCTAGAATTTCCTCCGTCAGCTCAATCGGGAATCCATAGGTATCATAGAGCTTGAATGCCAGCTCGCCGGCAAGAACGGTCTCGCCTTTGGCATCCATATCCGCCATGTACTCGTTCAGAATGTTGAGTCCGTGGGACAGCGTCTTCGAGAACTGCGATTCCTCGTTGCGGATAATCTTCTTGATGTAATCCTGCTTCTCCACCAGTTCCGGATAGGCGTCACCGGAAACCTCGATGACTTTGTCCGCCAGCACGGCCAGGAAGTCTTCCGAATCAATGCCAATCAGCATGCCATTCCGGGCAGCACGGCGAATCAGGCGGCGGAGTACGTATCCACGTCCCTCATTGCTTGGGAGAATACCGTCGGAAATCATGAATACCATGGAACGGAGGTGATCCGTAATGATTCTCAGGCTGATATCCACCTGTTCATCTCCATTTTCGTATTTCACGCCGGCCATCGATTCCACAGCGGAAAGAATGTGGCGAATCGTATCAATGTCAAAGATGGAGTCGACGCCCTGCATGATGCACGCGAGACGTTCCAGCCCCATTCCGGTATCGATATTCTTGTTGGCCAGCTCGGAATAAGAACCGTCCTCTTCCCGGGAGAACTGGGTGAATACGTGGTTCCAGAATTCAATGTAACGGTCACAGTCGCAGCCCGGCTTGCAGTCCGGCTTACCACATCCGTACTTCTCGCCTCTGTCGAAGAAGATTTCTGAGCAAGGACCGCATGGACCCAGGCCAATCTCCCAGAAGTTGTCATCTTTGCCTAAGCGAACGATTCGCTCTTCTGGCATGCCCAGTTTAATCCAGATGTCGTGCGCTTCGTCATCATCTTCATAGATGGTGGCCCAGACGCGATCTTCCGGCAACTTGAGGTACTGGGTAATAAATTCCCAGCCCCAAGTAAGGCTCTGTTCCTTAAAGTAATCGCCGAAACTGAAATTGCCCAGCATCTCAAAGAAGGTGCCGTGTCTCGCGGTTTTTCCAACGTTATCAATATCGCCGGTACGAATGCACTTCTGGCATGTGGTCATGCGGTGAGAAGGCGGTGTCTCGACGCCGGCGAAATATGGTTTTAGCGGTGCCATTCCGGAATTGATAATCAGAAGGCTCTTATCGTTCTGAGGAATCAGCGAGGCGCTCTTCCCCGGGTAATGTCCTTTGCTGACAAAAAAGTCTCTAAAAAGCTCTCTTAATTCATTCAGCCCTAATTTTTCCATTGAAATTTCTCCTATTTATTAACAAATATTCATTTCATTATACAATATTCACCGCTAAAAGTCATTGAATTCAAGGCAAAAAGGTGGTGAAAAATCACCACCTTCGCCTTTGCTTCATTCTTCCGACTAGTCGACAAATTCAATGCTCTCCAGCTGGCTCCGAACCTCGCGCCGAATACCGGCGAGAAATTCCTTCCGGAGCTGCTGTTGCTCTTCTTTCTCCTCTGGCGTCAGACTTCGCTCTTTCGATAGTCTTGCCAGTTCGTTAATGCGATCAATCTTGATTTGTTCCATCGATATTAGTTCTCCAATGAATCACGCTGGCGTACCAGAGAATCGTATCTTTCCTTCGCCGTCTTCGAAGCTTTCTCGAAGAGAACTTCGGCCTTCTCCGGATTGGCCTGCTGCAGAGATCTGTAACGAACCTCGCCCATGAGGAAATCCTTGTAATCGACGGTTGGTTCCTTGCTGTCGATTGTCAGCGGATTCTTCTTCTCTGCCACGTTTGCCGGGTTGAAGCGGAACAGGTTCCAATATCCGGATTCAACCGCTTTCTTCATTTCCGGCATTGCATTGTTCATGCCGGCACGGATGCCGTGGTTAATGCAAGGTGCATAAGCAATAATCAAGGACGGACCATCGTAAGCTTCTGCTTCACGGATGGCCTTGATAGCCTGGTTCGGATTCGCGCCCATTGCAATCTGTGCCACATAGACATATCCATAGGACATGGCCATCTGTGCCAGGTTCTTCTTTCCAACGAGCTTTCCGCCTGCAGCGAACTGTGCAACCGCACCGGTTGGTGTAGCCTTCGAAGCCTGTCCGCCGGTATTGGAGTATACTTCTGTATCGAATACCATGATGTTGATATTCTCGCCGGATGCGAGAGCGTGATCCAGGCCGCCATATCCAATATCG
>CAVGMK010000116.1:0-15278 GCA_963630135.1 Oscillospiraceae bacterium | reverse complement strand
CACAATCTCCGCCTCATAACCGTCCGCCTGCTGCCGGCAGAGAAGGCACTCCGTGGTACCGCCGCTCAGGTGAAAAAGAAGGAACGGCCGCTCACGAACGTCCGATGATGCATCCGGCGCCGGCAGATCCGGCAGGCTCGAAAGAATCGCCTCGATGTGCCCCTCCTGGTGGGAGAAGGTGTACAGCGGAACCTGCAGGGCCGCTGCCAGAACGCTCCCGGTCTGTGTGCCGGAGAGAAAGACCGGCATATAGGAACCCTCCACGCGCCGAGGGCGGGCAGACGCCGCAATCGCCGCGATTTCCCGCGGGTTCACAGCGGACATGGCTTCCTCAATAAATAAAGGTAGAACCTGGCAGTGCTGAAAAAAGGCAACCGATTGCCTTAACCCTCTTTCTCCCCGTTCTACCTTCAGAAATTCAGACCGCTGATATAGAATTCTGCCCGACGCGTCTGTAATCGCGACCGAAGTCTTGTAATTCGATGTGTCAATTCCCAGTGTCAGTGGATTCATACTGTTGTCCTTTGCTATTTGTCCTTTGCAATCTTTCCGAGAATTGCATTGATGAAAGCATAGGAGCGATCCTCGCCATATTTCTTCGCCATGCGAACCGCCTCATCGATGGAGACGCTGTCCGGAATTTTATCCATGTAGCAGATTTCCGCCGTCGCGATGCGCATGATGGCCAGATCTGTCTTCCCCATTCTCCCGGTGGTCCACTTGTCGGTGTGCGAATTAATCGTCTGATCGATTTCCTCCAGGTGGTCCCGAATCAGGTCCAGCGTCTGCAAAGCCTGCTTGCTATTCCGCACTGCTTCATTCTCCTGAATGAGAGATAGATTCCGGTAGTCGAAATCCTTCATCACATCCATTTGAAACAGCACCTGCATGGTATTCTCTCTAATTTCTTCTCTTTGTTTCATTGCTGAAGCCTTGTCCTTCTTAATTTCTAGTTTTCTCCACGCCTTCCACGCCGACGTTGACGGCGTCCACCGTCAGCTTCGTGCGTTTCTCTATCATGGTCTTGACATTATTCTGGATGTCGTACGAAACCTGCGGAATATTCGCGCCGTAACGGACGACGATGTGAACGTTCACCGTGATGTGGTCTTTATCCCGGGTCAACTTGATTCCCGGAATCTCATTTCCTTGGCCAAAAATATTAATCGATAATGTCTCGCCGATTCCGCCCATCAGCCGAATCACATCGTGACACTCGAGCACCTTCTTGGCTATCATCCGAACGATGGCCTGTTCCTGTGCCGAGGTGGCGCCGGTGGGCTTGGATTTGTTCGTATCGTTACTCATAAGATTGATTCTACTTCCTCCGGTTCCTCCGGCAGAATCTCAATCTTCACCTTCTCGATCCGGCGATCCTTGACTTCCAGAATGGTGAAGGAAAGATTCTCATAGCGAATCGGCTTATATTCCAGGTTCTCCTTCGGAATCTCACCCATCAGATCGATGATGAAACCGCCGATGGTCTCGCTGTTATCGGATTCGAGGTCGATGTGAATTTCCTCGGTCAGATCGTCCAAGTACACGTTGCCGTCCACGATATAAGTGGAATCATCTTTCTTCTCGATTACGCGGTCTTCCTCGTCGAATTCATCGTCGATATCGCCGACAATCTGTTCGATGATATCCTCGATGGATACCAATCCGCTGAATCCACCATATTCGTCAATCAGAACCGCAATATGACACTTGCTCTTCTGAAGTTCAACGAAGAGGGCGTCGATGTTCTTCGTCTCCGGAACGAAATAAGGATCCCGCAGGAGTTCCTCCATGTTCACGTTGTCGAAACCGTTCTGACTGGCCTTCAGGAGATAGTCCTTGATATGTAAGATACCGATGATGTTGTCCGGATCATCCCGATATACCGGAATTCGGGAGTAACGCAGCTCCATCAGTTCGTCGAAATATTCTTCCCGGTTATCGTCAATATCAATCATGAAGACGTCCGTACGCGGCGTCATAATCTCATACGCCAGCAGGTCGTCGAACTCGAAGATGCTGTCAATCATCTTATGCGCTTCTTCCTTGATATCCCCGGATTCCTGACCGCGGTCTAACATGGACATGACCTTGTCCTCGGAGAAATAGATATCGTCCACATCGGTCTTCTTCCGCATGATGAGCAGGAAGAAATTCGCCAACCCGACACACAGCTTGATGAAAGGCAGCGTGATGTAGTAGATGAAACGCTGGAAACCGACGAACCGAAGTCCGGTATTGGTGGATTGAGACGCCAGCTTCTTCGGCAGAATATCCACGACACCGATGAACAGAATAAAGAATGCCAGATAACCGACATATACCAGGTATCCTTCCAGCTCTCGAACGACGATGCGATGGAAGAGGACAAAAGAACCAATCAGCGTCAGATAGCTGATGAACAGGTTCGCATAGTGGTATTCCGACGGACATTGGATGAATCGGAGTACCGATTTCACCCTTCCGTTATCCGGATTATCTTCATTCAGTTCCTTGATGGTATTTCTGTCCGTGTTATCGAGCGAACGCTTGGCGGCCGCCACGAAAGCATAGATAATACAGAATACAACAATTCCGGCTACGTACAGATATAAAGGTATATCGCTTGAATCAGATGACATGGTTTTATTTCCTCTTTCTTAGTATTGAATATTTAGCGGGTGTTCTTTCGAACGGAATGCGCAGAATCTGCTTCGGATGCGGTGCGCTCTCCATCGGGTTTCCTTCCTCGTCGGTGATGGACACCACCTTCTCTTCATAATAGGAAGCCCTTGGCTCCATAATTTCAATGACATCGCCCACGGAAAATTTATTTCTCTGCTCGACGATGGTCTCTCCGGTGCCCGGATCGTAATCCTTCACCACCCCGATAAAACTATAATCCCTCACATAGTCGCTGGTCAGATAATTCTGATCCTCATCCGTCGGCTTGTGATAGAAGAAACCGTGAGTGAACTCGCGGTGACTGGCTTTGCACAGTTCGTCGAACCACTCTGGATTGTATTCATAATGATCCGGATCCGCCAGATAGCTGTCCAGCGCTTTCCGGTACGCGGAAACAACGGTCGCCACGTAGTAGGAGGATTTCATGCGCCCCTCAATCTTCAGGGAGGTCACGCCAGCCTGAATCATATCCGGCAGCGAGTCCAGCATGCACATATCCCGGGAGTTCATGATGTAGCTACCCCGAGCATCCTCTTCAATCGGATAATATTCCCCCGGACGTTTCTCCTCGACGAGCTGGTATTTCCAGCGGCACGGATGCGTGCACTGTCCTCGGTTGGCGTCTCTTCCGGCCATGAAGTTGCTGAGAAGACAGCGTCCGGAATACGAGATGCACATGGCGCCGTGGACGAACGCTTCAATTTCCACCTCATCCGGCAGATGCTCCCGCATAACCGCAAGCTCGGCAAGGCTCATCTCGCGAGCAGCCACGATTCGCTTCACACCCTGGGATACCCAGAAATTTGCACTGAGATAGCTGGTCGTATTCGCCTGCGTGCTCAGGTGAATCTCCACATCCGGAATGGCTTCCCTCAGAAGCTGCATGACCCCCGGATCGGAGACGATGAAGGCATCAATCGGAATGTTCCGAATCTCCCCGATATATTTCTGAAGCGGCTCAATATCCTCATTATGGGGATAGATGTTGAGAGTCAGATATCCACGGGCATTGTTCTCGTGGAGAAAATCCATCGCCTCCGCCATCTCCAAGGTGGAGAGGTTTCCGGCGCCGGCCCGAAGGCTGAACATTTCTCCGCCGAAGTAGACCGCGTCTGCCCCATAGCGAACCGCTGTTTTTAACTTTTCCAAATCCCCCGCAGGGGCCAGTAATTCTATTTGCTTCATTAAATTCTATATTTACTTCAGTTCACGAACTTTGTATTTCTGTCTCTTTCGTCTCTTTGTGCCGCACGTCGGATTCCGTTATCACGTCGGATTCCGTTATGCTTCCATAGATTTCATATAGCGTTGTAACGTCGCCGTTTGTCCCTCCATGCATTTCGCCCATCCGGCTTATTCCGGAAATACTTTCATGGAGATATCTACTTTCTATTTTCCTTTATAATTAGAAGTCCGTCCCCGCAGCTGAGCAGCGAGACATCCAGGTCCTCCCTGCTATAGATATATTCCAGGAATTCGTTCATCCGCTTCACGCTGGTACGGTGCCGTTTCTTGCGGTCTAACGTCAGATCCACCAGAAACGCCTTCATCATGATGTTGTCGCAGATAATCACCGCATCCCGGCTGCAGAGCTTCTCGGCCCGGTCGAAGAATTCGCGATAATGGCTTTTGGCCGCATCGATAAAAATAAGATCGTACGGCTCCCACTTCCGACCCTGCGAGGTTTCTGCTATCAGGTCATCCAGCACGTCAATGCCGTCACCGTGAATAATCTCGATTCGATCCTCCAGTCCCTGCTCCCACACATTATCCTTCGCTACCTGATAATTCGTATCCTGGAGTTCCACCGTGGTGACAGTGCAACTCGGCATCAGGTTCGCGAAGAATATCGATGAATAACCGTATGCCGTACCAATCTCCAGCACCCGTTGGAACGGGCGCATGGTGAGAATGGTACGGAACAACATTTCAGTCTCTTTGAGAATGAGTGGAATATCATCTGCCTCACTCTGTCGACGAAGAATCCCGAGCGCTGAATTCAGTGGCTGGTAGAATGACACGATGTAATCGGTCACTTTGTCATTGGTAATATTCATTGTCGTACCAATCCCTATTCGCCGCTGTCCTGCTTCTCGAGTGCCTTCTCATAAGCAGCGGAATCCTTCTCGAACTGCGAGTAGGATTTGCTGAAGTTGTGAGAGCCATCCAGCTTCTCACTGACCACGAAGTAGAGGTAATCCGTATCATCCGGATAGAGTGCCGCCTTGATGGACGCTTCTCCCGGAGAACAAATCGGTCCCTTCGGCAGTCCTGAATTCTGGTAGGTGTTATATGGAGAATCAATCTGGGTATCCGCAATGGACAGCACCGGCTTCGCCTCTCCTAAGATGTACTGAATGGTGGAACACATCTGAAGATTCATGCCCTTATCCAGTCGATTGTAGATAACGCTGGCAATCTTTGCGCGGTCCTCATCCACCTGGGCTTCCTTCTCGATGATGGAAGCGATGATGATGATCTCGTTCTCGGAATAGCCCAGCTCCTTCGCCCGCTTCTTGTATTCATCGGTGAATACCTGCTCGAACTGGCTCAGCATCGTGGTGATAATCTGTTTCTCATCCGCGTTCGTGGCCACCTGATAGGTGCTCGGGAACAGATATCCTTCCAAGTGATTTTTACCCTTCTGCGCATCATCCAGGAAGTCGAAATCCTTATAAGCGGAGGAATCCTTCGTCGCTTCCAGGAATTTATCCTTATCCACCAATCCGTTGTCGGCCAAGGTGGCTGCAACTTGCTTGATGGTATAACCTTCCGGAATGGTGAACGTATTGGTCGTCTCCTTGCCGGAAACGATAATCTTAGAAATTTCACTGCACGTCATGCTCTGGGAGAATGAATAGATGCCGGCCTTGTACTTGCCGTCATATCTCCAGATCTTGGAGCAAATCTTGAATTTCCGAACACTGCGAATGATATTCGCATCCTTCAGCGCATTGGCAATATCCGTTGTGGAAGAGCCTTCTTCCACAACGACATTCACCAGCGCGCTGTTATCGCGGTCCAGTGGTTCATTCAGATAACTCAGTAGTGCGCTGGACCCGACGATAACGACGAACAGAATGCCCAGCACAAGCATGGCTTTTTTGATTGATTTCTTCATTACAACTCTTCACCCATGTTATCCTATATCTCGATGCAAACTGGGCGGAATGCATCGAATTGCTTGGAATACACCAAGTACTTTCTTGAATTCTTCGGTTCGTTATAATTAATGTTCATCCCATCCAGTCTCGAAATTATCGATTCGGATTCAAAAAACATTTCTTCCATATATTCTTCTGTATTCCGAGTACTATTTCGAACGGCCCAGATACTCGCCGGTTCTGGTGTCAATCTGAATTCTCTCGCCTTCGTTGATGAAAATCGGAACCTGAATCACAGCACCGGTCTCAACAGTAGCAGCCTTGGTAACGTTCGTAGCGGTATCGCCCTTTACGCCCGGCTCTGTCTCGGTGACTTCGAGGTCCACGAAGTTCGGAGCTTCCAGTGTGAATGCATTGTCCTTGTAGAACTTAACGGTAGCGGTGTCGTTCTCCCGGATGTATTTGATAGCATCCTCTACCAGGTCATAGGTCAGCGGAATCTGATCGTAGGTATCCTGATCCATGAAGTAATAGAGCTCGCCGTCATTGTACAGATACTGCATCTGTTTGGTCTCGATGTGAGCCTTCGGGAATTTGTCGTTCGGGTTGAACGCTTCCTCACGGGTCGCACCGGTCAGGATGTTCTTATATTTGGTACGAACAAATGCGGCACCCTTGCCCGGCTTAACGTGCTGGAAGTCCAGTACAACGTGCGGTTCACCGTTCATTTCAAAAGTTACACCTTTTCTGAAATCGCCTGCAGTAATCATAGTCAATTCTCTCTTTCTTTAGTTTAAATAAGTTATAACATGGATTTGAGGTTCATGGCATCTGCCAGAATTTCGGTCACATCTTTCATCATGATGGAGAATCTGGCCTGTGCCTGAAGATATTGCGCCGCCTGCGGCTTTGCCGCCAGCATCGCGTACAGAGACTGAATCTGACCCATCATGGATGGATCCATCGCTTCTCCGGACATCTGTTGGGTCTGAAGCTGTATCTGCTTCATCTGGAAATCCTTCAGCATCGAGCTGAGCTGTTCGTCCTTCTCGACTTCCTGGCGGAGCGCATCGAATTCCTTGAACTCATTGCTTTCCTTAATGGCGCGAGCTAAGTCGTGAGCTTCCTCGTATACGTTCATCGTCGCTCCTTCCTAGACATACAGGATAACCGGAAGAATGACCGGGCTCCGTCTCGTCTTCTTGAAAATATATTTCTTGAGGTCATCGCGAATCGCTGTCTTGAGTGCAGCAAGATCCGTTGTTCCTTTCGTCTTGCAGCGCTCTAGTGTCTCATAGACCACATCCGTCGCGTCATCAATCAGCGGACCATTCTCCTTCACGTAGATGAACCCCCGTGTGATGAGTTCCGGCTTCGCCGCCAGCTCCTTGGAGTAGCTGTCCACCGCAACGCTGACCACAATCAGTCCGGATTCCGACAGCTGCTTACGATCCCGCAGGACCGCATTGCCCACATCACCGACGCCGTATCCGTCTACCAGGACATCCTCTGCCTGCGTGTAGTTCTTCTCCACACGGGCCCGACCGTCCTTAATCAGAAGCGAATCACCGTTGGTCATCACGAAGATGTTGCTTCGGTCCATGCCAAGGCTGGCAGCCAGATTGGCATGAACGCTCAGATGACGGTATTCACCGTGAGCCGGAATGAAATATTTCGGCCGAACCAGCGTGTGAATCAGCTTCAGCTCCTCCTGGCAAGCGTGGCCGGATACGTGAATGTCCACGAAGTCCGACAGGAATACTTTGACCTGCTTCTCATAGAGCTTGTTCACCACGTTGGTGATGGTCTTCTCATTGCCCGGAATCGGGGACGAGGAGAAGACGACAACGTCTCCCTTCTTCAGCTTGACTGCCCGATGATTGTCGTTCGCCATCCGGGTCAGAGCCGACATCGGTTCTCCTTGACTTCCCGTTGTCACGATGGTAAGCGCGCTATCCGGTATGTTGCTGATGTTTCGGATGTCCACAAATGCGGTCTCCGGCAAATTGATGTATCCCAGATCTTTCGCAATCTGCATGACATTCTCCATCGAACGACCGGAGATGGCAATCTTGCGGCCATGTTCAATGGAAGCTTCCATGAAATGCTTAATGCGGTGAATGTTGGAGGAGAATGTCGCGATGATGATTCGCTTGTCATTCTCTTCGAAGATTCGATTCATGGATTCCGCAACGATTCTCTCGGAGGGAGTGAATCCGGTTCGCAGTACATTCGTGCTGTCGCAGAGCAGTACATCGACCCCTTCATCGCCAAGCTGGGCAAAGCGGGCTAGGTCGATATGCTTTCCTTCCAGCGGTGTGTAGTCAATCTTGAAATCGCCGGTGTGGACGATATGACCCGCCGGACAATGAATGGAGAAGGCGAACGAATCGGCGATGCTGTGTGTCGTGTGAATCGCCTCGACGGTGAAGCTTCCTATATGAATTATATCACCCGGGGATATGACATGACAGTCAGCGGTGAGATTTTTCTCCTCCAGCTTGTGCTTGATCAATCCCGTTGCCAGCGCCGATGCATAGATTGGTACCTTGATTTCCTGAAGAAGATACGGAACACCACCAATGTGGTCTTCATGACCGTGGGTGATGATGAGTCCTTTCACCTTCTCCATGTTCTCCTTGAGATAGGAGAAATCCGGAATAACAACATCAATGCCATACATTCCTTCCTCCGGGAAGGACATGCCGCAATCGATAATCAGAATCTCATTCTGATATTCGATGAGCGTGATGTTCTTGCCAATTTCCTTCATGCCGCCCAGCGGCGTGATGCGGAAAGGCTCTTTCGGCGCAGATTTCTGCATCTCCATCGTCTTCTTTCCCTTCTGCAGGGTCGGAAGCGATAGCTGCGAAATGCCCGGCAGCTTCTTCGAGCTCTTCTTGGATGCGGACTGCTTTGCCGGCTTCGCTTTGGCTTTCGAAACGGTCTGTTTGGTCGATACTGCTATATTCTTCACGTCCGCCTGGTTATGTATTGCGGCTTTGCCTTTCGGTGCGTTCTTCTTCGGTGCGCCCGATTTGTTCTTCGGCGTAGCCTGCATCGGCAATGCCTCTTTGCCTTTCTGGGATTTCTTCTTCGGGGTCCCTTGCTTCGGTGCGCCCGATTTTCCCTTCGATGGGTTCTGTTTCGACGCGTCTGTTTTCGTCCGCGTATGGGACTCTTTCGACTTCGGGCGAGCCTCGGCAGAGCTCTTCTTCTTGCTCTTGCCGGACTCCTTCGCGTCAGTTAATTTATTTTTACCCGAATTTCCTTTGCCCGAATCCCTGCCGGGCGCACTTCCGTTCTTCCTGGAAGTGGCACCCGAATTTCCGGACCCGGGGTTGCTGTTCCTTGTCTGTCTGTTTTTCTCTTCTTTCATAGGCCTTTCTTACTTTACAACAAAGTTAATCAGTTTATTCGGCACTACAATTGTCTTGGTGATTATCTTTCCCGAAACAGCATCCTGCACTTTCTCGCTCTCGAGGGCAGTCTTCTCAATCAGTTCCTTCGATGCATTCTTCTCGAATACCATCTTGTCTCTGAGCTTACCGTTCACCTGTACGATAATCTCCACTTCCTCCAGCTCCAGAGCCTTGGCGTCAAATTCCGGCCAAGCCTGCTGATAGACGCGGTCCTCGTGTCCGAGGTCGCTCCACATCTCTTCGGTAATGTGCGGCACGAACGGGTTCAGCACCAGAATCATCTTCTCGATGGCGTCGTTCATCAGCGGCACGTTCACATCGCCTTGCTTGTACTTGTACAGCGCGTTCACCAGTTCCATGATGGAGCTGATGGCGGTATTGAAGCTGAAGCGGCCACCGGCATCTTCCGTAACCTTCTTGATGGTGGCGTTGAGCTGGTAGTTGAGTGCTTTGTCTTCGCTGTTTCGAATTTCAATTGCAGCACTGGCATCGAAATCCTTGCGGATTTCATTCACGTACTCCTGAACCAGACGGTACACACGGTTGAGGAAACGGTAGCTTCCCTCTACGCCGGCGTCGCTCCAATCCAGTTCTTTCTCCGGTGGTGCAGCGAAGAGAATGAAGAGACGAGCGGTGTCGGCACCGTATTTCGCCTGAATTTCCTCCGGGCTGACAACGTTGCCCAGAGATTTACTCATCTTCGCACCATCCTTGATAACCATGCCCTGGGTCAGCAGATTTTCGAACGGTTCTTCTGCGGACACCAGACCGAGGTCGTGCATGACCATCTGGAAGAAACGGGAATACAGGAGGTGCAGGATGGCATGCTCTACACCGCCGATGTACTGGTCCACGTTCATCCAGTAGTCTACTTTCTCTTTATCGAAAGGACGCTCGTCGTTCTTCGCGTCGCAGTATCTCAGGAAGTACCACGAAGAATCGAGGAATGTGTCCATCGTATCATATTCACGGACGGCCTTCTTGCCGCAGCATGGGCAGGTCGTCTCTCCGAACACCTTGGAAGTCTTCAGCGGAGAATCTCCCTTTCCGGTGAATTCCACGTCGGTCGGCAGCTTCACCGGCAGGTTCTCATCCTTCTCCGGTACCCAGCCGCAGTCGTCGCAATAAATCATCGGAATCGGGCAGCCCCAATAACGCTGACGGGAAATCAGCCAGTCTCTCAGCTTGTAGTTGACCTGAGCTTTGCCCAGTCCGGCTTCTTCGAGATCCTTGGTAATCTCCTGAATGGCTTCTTTATTGTTCATTCCGGTATATTTGCCGGAGTTAATCATCGTTCCTTCTGCTACAAATGCGGCTTCCAGATTATGGATGTCGATTTCCGGATCTTCGGTATCGACAACCGGAATAATATCAATATTGAACTTCTTCGCGAATTCGAAGTCGCGCTGGTCGTGTGCCGGAACGGCCATGATGGCACCGGTTCCGTAATCCATCATAACGTAGTCGGAAATATAGATTGGCACCTTATTTCCGTTCACCGGATTGATGGCATAGCTACCGGTGAACACACCGGTCTTCTCCTTCGTGAGAGAAGTTCTCTCAATTTCGGACTTGTGGAGGCACTCCTCCTGATAAGCCTTCACAGCTTCTTCGTATTCGGTACCATCCGTCAGTTCAGATACATACGGATGCTCCGGTGCCAGTACCATATAGGTAACGCCGAACAGGGTATCCGGTCTTGTGGTATAAATCTGCAGCTTCTTCTCGAAATTCTCGATTTCGAAAGTCACTTCCGCACCGGTGGAACGGCCAATCCAGTTCTTCTGCATCAGCTTTACCTTCTCCGGCCAGCCCGGCATATCCTCCAGGTCTTTGAGCAGACGATCGGCATAGTCCGTAATCTTCAGGTACCACTGGGAGAGGTGTTTCTTCGTTACCGGCGTCTTGCATCTCTCGCAAGCACCATCCACAACCTGCTCGTTCGCCAGTACCGTCTGGCAGCTCGGGCACCAGTTCACCGGATTGTCCTTCTTATAAGCCAGACCCTTCTTGTAGAACTGGATGAAAATCCACTGCATCCACTTATAATAGTCCTCTTTGCAGGTAGCCACTTCGCGGTCCCAGTCATAGCTGAAGCCGAGGCCCTGCAGCTGACGATGCATCTCGGCAATATTGCTGTCGGTCCAGATTGCCGGATGAATATTATTCTTAATGGCCGCATTCTCTGCCGGAAGGCCGAACGAATCCCAGCCCATCGGGTGCAGTACGTTGTAGCCCTTCATTCTCTTGAAGCGGGCGATAACGTCGCCGATGGAATAGTTCCGTACGTGTCCCATGTGCAGCTTACCGGATGGATACGGGAACATTTCCAGCACGTAGTACTTCTCCTTATCGTAGTCCTCTACGGTCTTGAACGCCTGTTCCTCTTCCCAGATTTTCTGCCATTTCTGTTCGATTTCTGTGAAATTGTACTTCTCTTTCATTTGTCCTTATCCCTCGATTCTTTCGATTTTGCAGTCACCCCAGATTTTGTCCAGTGCATATCTCTCACGCATTTCCGCGGTAAAAATATTAACAATAATGTCGCCGTAATCGATGAGAATCCAGCTGCTGCCGGATCTGCCTTCGATTCCCTTCTGTTCCAGTCCCAGTTCGTAGGCTTTCTCATCCACACTGTCCTGAAGCGCGCCCAGCTGGCGCTGAGAGCCGGCGGTGCAATTGATGAAAAAATCGGCGAAAGAAGACTTCTCAGCGATATCGATAATCACGATATCGGCGGCCTTTCGCTGGGACAACAGATTTGCCAGTTCTTTCGCAATTCTGTAATTATCCATCTCGTTCTCCTCGTTGTAGTAATATATTTCTGATATACGTATCGGCTTCCAGCGTGTCCGAATCGATTTCGCGTCCCCGCTCCCTCAGGCTTACCAGGCTGAATTCCACCACTTCCCGGCAGGCTTCATGAAGATCCTCTTCCGCCAGCTTCCGTAGTCTGGGCGCATCTTCGTAAGTGCGGTTCACCTCGATGGCATCCGACACATAAATTATCTCCTCTAAGAGCGTCATCCCCGATTTGCCCGTGGTGTGATAGGACACCGCCGACAGAATTTCCGGATCTTGAAGCCCGAATTCACTCTCCAGCATCCGCGCCCCAATCTTGGAATGGGCAATGGGCTGATTGTTGAAATATTTCTCTGGCAGTCCGTAATACCGAACGAGCCGGTTGCTCTCCTCCGGCGTCAGGCATTTCGCGATATCGTGAGCCAGCGCCGCAATCCGTGCCTTCTCCACATCCGCGCCGTAGATTTCTGCCAGCCGAACCGCCATATCCACCACACCGAGGGAATGCCGGTACCGGGACGGCTTGAGATTCGCCTTCAGATATTTATTCAGCTCCTTGATATCGATATAATCCATGCTCTTCAATATATTTCTCCACGGCCGGCGGTACCAGCTCCGTGATTCGTTCCCCTCTTTGAACCATCTGTCGAATCTCCGAAGAGGACGCATCGAATGGTTCAATATTCATCATCTGAATCCGGCTTCCGTAATTCGCCCGGTATTTCTCTATCCGGCGAAAAGCCTCCTCGCGCGGGACGCCGGGCCGCACGGCGGTAATCAGCGGATATTCCCGAAGAATATCCTCCCCGTGATACCAGGTATCAATCGTCAGCACGGAGTCGAACCCGATAACGAAATGAATCTCCGTATCCGGCCATACCTCACGGAAATGCCGAAGCGTATCGTACGTATACGACGGCCCCGTACGTTCCAGCTCGTAAGTCGACAGAGCGAACTTCGGATGGGTTCGAAGCGCAATCTGAATCATCTCACTTCGTTCGACCCCTGAAGTAACCTGCCGGTCCTGCTTGAACGGAGAGATGTAGTTCGGGACAAAGATTAATTGATCCAGCCCGCACTTCTCCACCGCTGCCTGCGCCAAATTCACATGACCCAGGTGAATCGGATCGAAGGTTCCGCCGAAAAGCGCAATCTTATTCATCTTTCGTGTCGGTGGAATCTGCGGTTTCTTCCGGTGCTTTATCTTCCGCAATGCAGATTCCCAGCTCCTCCAGCTGTGCGGCGTCAACCACACCCGGGGCTTCGCTGACAAGGCATTCCGCATTCTGGTTCTTCGGGAAAGCGATGACCTCGCGAATGCTCTTCTCGCCCAGGAGCAGCATCACCATACGGTCCAGGCCGTAAGCCAGACCCGCATGTGGCGGTGCACCATATTTGAAGGCTTCGATAAGGAAGCCGAATTTCTCCTGACACTCTTCCTCGGTGAGTCCCAGCACCTCGAACATCTTCGCCTGAAGATCCTTATCGTGGATACGAACACTGCCGCCGC
Organism: Oscillospiraceae bacterium; assembly: GCA_963630135.1. GTDB lineage: Bacteria > Bacillota > Clostridia > Peptostreptococcales > Anaerovoracaceae > Mogibacterium_A. The sequence goes on along the minus strand of CAVGMK010000116.1, from coordinate 1,779 downwards.
CCAGCTCCACGCCGTTCAGCACGATGTCGTAGGCATCGGCCTTGAGGTCTAAGATATCATTCTCCAGCTTGTCCAGCTCATCCAGCTTCGGCTGCGTGAACGGATGGTGCATGGCTTTGAGGTTGCCCTCGTCATCCTGTTCGAACATCGGGAAGTCCACCACCCACAGGAAGTTGAACTGGTTATCGTCCAGCATTCCAAGCTGTCCGGCCAGCTTGCGGCGAAGCCAACCCAGTGTATCGAATACAACTTTGCTCCGGTCACTGACGATGAAGGCGATGTCGCCATCCTTCGCCTCTAAGCGGTCCATAATGACTGCAAGCTGCTCCGGTGTGAAGAATTTATTGACGGAAGAATTGTATTCTCCGTTCTCCTTCTTGATCCATACCAGGCCCTTCGCGCCGTAATGCTTCGCTTCTTCAACCAGCTTGTCAATCTTCTTCCGGGTATATACAGAAGCTCCGCCCGGTACGCAGATACCGCGGACGTCGCCGCCGGCCCCCAGCGCATTCGTAAATACCGCAAAGTCGCAATCTGCGACGATGTCATTTAATTTTACCAGCTCAATGCCGAAACGGGTGTCCGGCTTATCCGAGCCGTAACGCTCCATCGCTTCGGTCCAGGTCAGGCGCGGGAACGGTGTCTCGATGTCGAGGCCCTTGAGTTCCTTCATCAGCTTCTTCAGGAAGCCTTCCTGCATCGCGATGACGTCGTCCTGATCCACATAGGACATCTCCAGGTCGATCTGGGTGAATTCCGGCTGACGGTCCGCACGAAGGTCCTCGTCGCGGAAGCACTTTACAATCTGGAAGTAGCGGTCTGTGCCGGCCACCATCAGAAGTTGCTTGAACATCTGCGGGGACTGCGGCAGCGCATAGAACGAGCCCTTGCGAACGCGGCTCGGCACCAGATAATCGCGGGCGCCTTCCGGTGTGGACTTAATCAGCATCGGGGTCTCCACCTCGACGAAGCCGTTCTCGTCGAAATAGTCTCTAGCACACTTGGTCACCTTGTGGCGGAAGAGCAGATTCCGCTGCATCTTATTCTTCCGGAGATCCAGGTAGCGGTATTTGAGACGAAGCGACTCATCCACGTTATCATCGTCCCGGATGTAGATTGGCGGCGTCTCCGCACTGGAATAGATGACCAGGTCCGTCGCAAATACTTCGATTTCACCCGTCGGAATGTTGCCGTTCTTGGCACTTCTCTCGTGCACGACGCCTTTGACGCCGATGGAATATTCGCTGCGAAGGGATTTGGCAGCGTTCATCAATTCTTCCGGAATATCTTCGTTAAAAGTAATTTGCGTGATTCCGGTCTTATCCCGAAGGTCCACAAATACCAGGCTTCCCAGACTTCTTTGCTTCGAAACCCAGCCGTTCAGTACAACTTCTTTCCCCTCATCGGCAAGTCTCAGCTCGCCACACATATGCGTCCGTTTGTAAATTTCCGACATTATCCTCTCCTGATTGTTTCGACAATTTGATCTCTTGTAATATGAATCTGCTCCCCGGATTCCATGTTCTTCAGGGTGAGCTCGCCGCTCTCGATTTCATCATCACCGATGACGATGGAATATTTCGCGCCGATTTTGTTCGAGTATTTCATCTGGCCCTTGAGGTTCCGCTCCTGCGTATCGATTGCCGCGCGAACGTGTTCCCGGCGAAGATCCTGCACCAGCTTGAGGGCATAGTGCTTTGCGTTATCGCCGATGAAAGCCACCAGAATTTCCGGCTTCTGATTCTCTCCGAAGTCTGCTCCGCAGAGCTCCATCAGCAT
>CAVGMK010000115.1:0-16604 GCA_963630135.1 Oscillospiraceae bacterium | reverse complement strand
ACAAGTACATCGTTAGAAGAAGAAATGCCAAGTAAGGAAGGAGCATATAATGGGAAGATCGCTTAAGAAAGGCCCTTTCGTTGACAAGAAACTCCTCAAGAGAATCGTTGAAATGAATGAGGCAAATACGAAAGAAGTAATCAAGACATGGTCGAGACCATCGACGATTTTTCCGCAGATGGTAGGACATACGATTGCTGTTCATGATGGACGCAAGCATGTTCCGGTATACATCACGGAAGATATGGTAGGACACAGACTCGGAGAGTTCGCTCCGACTAGAACCTACAAGGGCCATGCCGGTGACAAGTCGAAGTAGTAGAAAGGAGAAGCTGATATGGAAGCAAAGGCAACTGCTAAATATGTAAGAATGTCTCCAAGCAAACTCAAGCCTGTTACCGACCTGGTAAGAGGAAAGGATTTGAACGAGGCACTGACCATCCTGAAGTTCACACCGGGTAAGGGTGCTGAGCTGGTGGAGAAGGTTGTTCACTCCGCAGCAGCAAATGCAGAGAACAATCATGATATGAATCCGGATGAACTGTATGTTGCAGAAATCTATGCAAATCAGGGTCCGACAATGAAGCGTTTCAGAGCCGGTGCTCAGGGAAGAGCATCCATGATTCTGAAGAGAACAAGCCACATTGCTGTGACTTTAAAGAGCAGAGAGGAAGCAGATCAGAAGGTAGAAGGAGGTTCGCCAGATGGGTCAGAAAGTTAATCCACATGGTCTGAGAGTCGGAGTGAACAAGGATTGGAGCTCCAAGTGGTATGCAGGAAAGAACGATTTCGCAGATTTCCTGATCGAAGATGCTCAGATTAGAAACTATGTTAAGAAGACTCTTTATGCAGCAGGTGTTGCAAACGTTGTTGTAGAAAGAGCAGCCGCAGATAAGGTTAGAGTTATTATTCTGGTTGCTAGACCGGGAATGGTAATCGGCAGATCCGGAGACGGTGTTGAAGAACTCAAGAAGTCCATCGTGAAGATGACTGGCAAGACCGTTGAAATCTCTGTAGAAGAAGTTCGCAGATCGGAACTGGATGCACAGCTGACAGCTGAAAGCGTTGCACAGGCTCTCGAGAGAAGAGTTTCCTTCAGAAGAGCCATGAAGCAGGCAATTCAGAGAACCATGAAGGCCAATGCCAAGGGAATCAAGATTCTCTGCTCCGGAAGACTGGGCGGTGCCGAAATCGCCAGAAACGAGAAGTACAGCGAAGGAAACGTTCCGCTGCACACTCTGAGAGCGGACATCGACTATGGATTCGCAGAAGCAGATACCACCTATGGTAAGATCGGCGTTAAGGTATGGATCAACCACGGTGAACTTCTCGACAAGGGCCTCAAGGAAGCCATTCCGGAAGCTAGCAAGAACGAGAGAAGAGACAGAAAGACCAGAAGAGGCGATAAGAGAGATCGCAAGAAGACTTTTGGTAACCGTAACAGAAGAGACGGCCGTGAGGCTAGACCGGAAGTTAAGCCGGCTACTACCAGAGTAAGAAAAGCTCCGAAGGTAGAGGCACCTGCTCCGGAAGCAGCTGTAGCTGAAGAGGTACAGGCTGAGAGCACAGAAGCATAGTATTATAGAAAGGAGAGACTTGCCATGTTAATGCCAAAGCGCGTTAAACGCAGAAGAGTCCACAGAGGCAGAATGAAGGGCGTTGCAACAAAGGGCAACACCATCACATATGGAAGCTATGGTCTGGTTGCAGAGGAGTGCGCTTGGATCGACTCCAAGCAGATCGAGGCTGCCAGAATCGCAATGACCAGATCCATCAAGAGAGGCGGTAAGGTCTATATCAAGATTTTCCCGCATAAGCCAATTACCAAGAAGCCTGCAGAAGTTCGTATGGGTTCCGGTAAAGGTGCTCCGGAATATTGGGTAGCAGTCGTTAAGCCGGGCAGAGTTATGTTCGAAATTGAAGGCGTAACAGAAGCACAGGCGAGAGAAGCGATGAGACTGGCTGCTCATAAGCTGCCAATCAAGTGCAAATTTGCTGTCAAAGAAAAGGGTGGTGACGAATAATGGATCTGAATGTGATTAGAAAAATGACGGACCAGGAAAGAACCGCTGAGCTTGAGAAAATGCAGCAGGAGCTGTTCAACCTGAGATTCCAGCACGTTACCGGACAGCTTGAGAACCCGGTTCGTATGAGAGAAGTTAAAAGAGATATCGCTCGTGTAAAGACAATTATCCGCGAGAAAGAGCTTGAACAGGCATAACGGAAAGGAGGATGTACAATGGAAAGAAATAGAAGAAAGACAAGAGTTGGCATCGTTGTAAGCGATAAAATGGAAAAGACTGTTGTCGTTGCTACAGAAGAAAACGTAAGACATTCTCTTTACGGTAAAGGTGTTAAGAGAACCAAGAAGTTCAAGGCACATGACGAGAACAATACGTGTGGTATCGGCGATAGAGTAAGAATTATGGAGACAAAGCCTCTGTCCAAGGATAAGAGATGGAGAGTTGTCGAAATCGTTGAGAAGGCTAAATAAGGAGGCGACAAATGATTCAGACAGAAACAAGACTGAGAGTTGCCGACAATTCCGGAGCAAAGGAACTTCTTTGCATCAGCATCCTCGGCGGAACAGGCCGTAAGTACGCAAACATTGGTGACGTCATCGTTTGTGCAGTGAAGGATGCAACTCCTGGTGGAGTTGTCAAGAAGGGCGACGTTGTTAAGGCCGTTATCGTTAGAAGCAAGACTGGCGCTAGAAGAGATGACGGCAGCTATGTAAAGTTCGATCAGAACGCAGCAGTAATCATCAAGGATAAGACGGACAAGAACCCTGTTGGAACCCGTATCTTTGGACCGGTTGCAAGAGAGCTGAGAGATAATGGCTTCATGAAGATCGTGTCATTGGCACCGGAAGTACTGTAGGAGGTGTAACAATGCAGATTAAGAAGAATGATACCGTAGTAGTTATCGCAGGAAAGGATAAGGGCAAGACCGGAACCGTACTGCGTGCACTGCCGAAGAAGAACAAGGTTGTTGTAGAAGGCGTGAACGTACAGACCAAGCACGCGAAGGCAACCAGAACCTCTAATTCCGAAATCAAACATATCGAAGGCCCAATCGATGCTTCCAACGTTATGTATTATGACAAGGCAGCAAAGAGCGGTTCCAGAATCGGATACAAGTTCGAAGACGGAAAGAAAGTACGTTACTCCAAGAAGAGCGGTAACGTAATAGACTAGTGAAAGGAGGAGAGACAGTGGCTAACAGACTGAAAGAAAAATACACGAATGAAGTATTTAATGCACTGAAGGATAAGTTCAATTATGCAAATCCGATGGAAGTGCCGAAGCTGGAGAAGATTACCATTAACATGGGTCTTGGCGAAGCAAAGGACAACTCCAAGATTATGGAAAGTGCAGTCAAGGAAATCGCACTGATTGCCGGTCAGAAGCCGGTTGTTACCAAGGCAAGAAAGTCCATCGCTAACTTCAAGGTTAGACAGGGCATGCCGGTTGGCGCGAAGGTTACCTTGAGAGGCGAGAGAATGTATGCATTCGCAGACAAGCTGTTCAACATTTCTCTTCCGAGAGTAAGAGACTTCAAGGGTGTTAACAAGAATTCCTTCGACGGCAGAGGAAACTATTCCATGGGCGTGAAGGAACAGCTCATCTTCCCTGAAATTGTATACGATAATGTTGAGACCATTAAGGGAATGAACATCGTATTCACCACAACGGCTAAGACGGATGAAGAAGCATTTGCACTTCTCCAGCTTATGGGTATGCCGTTTGAGAAGTAATTAGGAGGAGAAAATGGCTAAGACATCGCTTAAGGTTAAACAGCAGAGAAAGCCTAAGTATAAGACTCGGGCTTACACAAGATGCAGAATTTGCGGAAGACCGCATTCTGTACTGAAGAAGTATGGCATCTGCCGTATCTGCTTCAGAGAGCTTGCTTACAAGGGCGAAATCCCAGGCGTAAGAAAAGCAAGCTGGTAGGTTTAATTTGCGAAGGCCCGTCACTGAGATGCAGTGCGGGAACCGCGTGAGGAAAGGAGACAAACTGTTATGGCAATGACAGACCCAATAGCTGATATGCTGACAAGAATCAGAAATGCCAACACAGCTGGACACAGCACAGTAGATATTCCGGCATCCAAGATGAAGAAATCTATTGCGGAAATTCTCAAGAACGAGGGTTTCATCAACAGCTACGAAGTAGTTTCTGACAGTGCTCAGGGCACAATCAAGATTGAACTTAAGTATGGTCCGAACAAAGAGAAGACTATTTACGGCATCAAGAAAATTTCCAAGCCAGGCCTGAGAGTATATGCAAAGGCTGACCAGGTTCCGAAGGTTCTGGGCGGACTTGGAATCGCCATTCTCTCCACTTCCAACGGTGTAATCACTGACAAGGAAGCTCGTAAGCTGGGAGTTGGCGGAGAAGTTATTTGTTACGTATGGTAGGAGGTATAGAAAATGTCAAGAATTGGTATTAGACCTATTACTATCCCTGCCGGCGTAGAAATCACGGTAGGTGAAAATAACCTGGTACAGGTTAAGGGTCCGAAGGGTGAGCTGGAGTGCCACATCAACAAGGACCTGGAAGTCAAGATGGAAGACGGCGTACTGACTGTTGGCAGACCGACTGACGACAGAATCCACAGATCGCAGCACGGTCTGGCTAGAACGCTGATTAACAACATGGTTGTTGGCGTTACAGAAGGCTTCCAGAAGAAGATGCACATCAACGGCGTTGGTTACAGCGCATCCAAGAAGGGTAACACGCTGGTGATGAAGCTGGGATACTCCCATCCGGTAGAGATGGTAGATCCAGAAGGTATTGAAACAGAAGTTCCGGATGCTACAACAATCATCGTAAAGGGTGCAGATAAGGCAAAAGTAGGTAACTACGCTGCTAACATCCGCGCATGGAGAAAGCCTGAACCTTACAAGGGCAAGGGTATCATCCTCGAAGGTGAAGTTGTTCAGAAGAAGGAAGGAAAGAGCGGATCTAAGTAAGAAGGGAGGACTTGAAAAATGGCAAAAGCTAGCAGAAATGATAGAAGACTCAAGAGACATGCAAGAGTCAGAAAAAACGTTTTCGGAACTCCCGAGAAGCCAAGATTTTGCGTTTATAGATCGAACAGCAATATTTCGGCTCAGATTATCGACGATGTGAACGGAAACACGCTGGTTTCCGCATCTTCTCTCGATAAGGAGCTGAAGGCTCAGCTCGAGAACGGTGGAAACAAGGATGCAGCAAAGGCTGTAGGAAAAGCAGTTGGTGAAAGAGCAATCGCTAAGGGCATCAAGGTAGTAGCTTTCGACAGAGGCGGATATCTGTACCACGGCAGAGTGAAGGAACTCGCTGATGGCGCTCGCGAAGCTGGATTAGAATTCTAAGGGAGGACAAGGAATGCGTAGTAAGATTGATGCATCCAAGCTGGAACTCACTGAGACCATCGTAAATATCAGACGTGTAGCTAAGACCGTAAAGGGCGGCAGAAACATGAGATTCAGTGTTACTGTTGTTGTCGGCGACGGCGAAGGACACGTTGGTATCGGACTCGGTAAGGCTCAGGAAATCCCTGAAGCAGTAAGAAAAGCTACTGAGGATGCGAAGAAGAAGCTGATTTATGTACCGACAGTCGGAACGACAGTTCCTCATGAAACCGTAGGTGTATTCGGCGCCGGCAAGGTTCTGATTATGCCTTCCGCACCGGGAACCGGCGTTATCGCAGGATCTTCCGTACGTACCGTACTGGAGTCTGCCGGTATTAAGGACGTTAGAGCGAAATCTCTCGGTTCGAGCAACACCGGTAACATGGCACTGGCAACCATCGAAGGTCTGAAGAATCTGACCACAATCGAAGAGGTTGCAAAGCGTCGTGGTAAGACACCGGAAGAGATTTTGGGATAGGAGGCAATGATATGGCAAAGACATTAAAGATTACTTTAGTCAAGAGCACCATCGGCGCAACTCCGAAGCAGAAGAAGACCGTGGAAGCATTGGGCCTGAGAAAACTGCATCATTCCGTAGAACTGGCAGATTGTGATGCTGTTCGCGGTGCAGTAGCTAAGGTTTCCCATCTTCTCAACGTTGAAGAACTATAAGGAGGAATGTGACCATGAGACTTCATGAATTAAAAGCAGCTGAGGGCTCCACAAAGGCTCCGAAGAGAAGAGGTCGTGGTACCGCTACCGGCCAGGGCAAAACCGGCGGCAGAGGTATGAACGGTCAGAAATCTCGTAGCGGCGGCGGAGTTAGACTCGGCTTCGAGGGTGGCCAGATGCCACTGTACAGAAGACTTCCGAAGAGAGGATTCACCAATCCGTTCTCCAAGGAATATTCTGAAGTGAACGTTAAGGATTTGAATCGTTTTGAAGACGGTGCAGTAGTTGATTTGGAAGCTCTTGTAAGCGCAGGAGTTGTGAAGCAGGTCAAGGACGGCGTGAAGGTTCTTGGCAATGGCGAAATCACCAAGAAGCTGACCGTGAAGGCTGAGAAGTTCAGCAAGAGCGCTGCAGAGAAGATTGAAGCAGCAGGAGGAAAGGTAGAGGTGCTCTAATGGAGTTACTGAAGACTCTCTCACAGGCATTCAAAGTGAAGGAAATCCGTAAAAAGATGATTTTCACTATTTTGATGCTGATCGTGTACCGAATCGGATCCAATATTCCGGTTCCGGGAATCGATAGAACGTATTTGGCACAAATGTTTTCTGGAGAGACAGGTCTTCTGGATCTTTTCGATCTGTTTTCAGGCGGATCATTCAGTAATTTCACGATTTTCGCACTGAGCATCACACCGTATATTACATCATCGATTATCGTACAGCTTCTGACGATTGCGATTCCATACTTCGAAAGACTTTCGAAGGAAGGAAATGAAGGCCGGAAGAAAATGGCAACCATTACCCGTTATATGACCGTTGTGCTTGGATTAATCCAGGCAATCGGTCTGACGGTGGGCCTTTTCCGGAGTGCCATCATCGACAAGAGCGCATTCGTCATGATTACGATTATCATGGTATTGACTGCGGGCACAGTATTCCTGATGTGGCTCGGAGAACAGATTAATGAATACGGAATCGGAAATGGTATCTCTTTGATCATTTTCGCCGGCATCGTGGATCGTTTCCCGACATTCGTCAGAAATGTCTATGTCCAGCTTACGGAAGGTGCAGTCAGCGGCGTAGCCGTTATCACTTTACTGATTGTATCCGTAATGCTCGTAATGGTTATCATCCTGTTCGAGCAGGGAGTTCGGAAGATTCCGGTACAATATGCAAAGCGAGTTGTAGGACGTAAGATGTATGGGGGGCAGTCAACACATATTCCGATGAAGGTGAATCAGGCAGGAGTAATTCCAATTATCTTCTCCCTGTCACTGCTGCAGTTCCCGGTAATCATTTCGTACTTTGCGCCTCAATCTGCATATGCAGACTTTGTCAATAAGTACATATCACCATCCGGCAGCCCGGGTCTCTGGGTATATGTCGCATTGAACGTTATTCTCACGATGTTCTTCACTTACTTCTACACCGCGATTACATTTAATCCGACAGAGGTAGCGGAGAATATGCGTCAGAGTGGTGGCTTCATTCCGGGAATTCGTCCGGGAACAGCTACCGTGGAATACCTTTCCCGTGTCATGTCCAGACTGTGCTTCGCAGGCGGCCTGTTCCTGGCAGTGGTATCGGTAGGTCCGACAATTGTCAGCAACTTCACACCATTTGAGACAACATTCGGTGGTACATCCATTCTGATTGCTGTCGGTGTGGCAACGGATACTGTGAAGCAGATTCAGAACCAGATGCTGACGAGAAATTATCAGGGATTCCTGAAATAAATATTGCTTCGTGGAACACAGAGGAGAAATAAAATGCTTAGAGCTGTATTGCTGGGCCCTCCGGGAGCCGGAAAGGGAACCCAGGCTGTAAGACTGGTAGAGAAGTATGATATTCCGCACATTTCCACTGGTGATATCTTCCGCGCTAACATCAAGGAAGGCACCGAGCTTGGAAAGAAGGCGCAGGAATACATGAACAAGGGCGAACTTGTACCGGATGAGCTGGTTGTTGATCTGGTCAAGGATAGACTGCAGCAGGACGACTGCAAGAATGGATTCCTGCTGGACGGTTTCCCAAGAACGATTTTCCAGGCAGAGAAGCTCGATGAGTTCCTTGCTGAGACCGGTCAGAAGATGGACATCGTCATCAATCTGAAGGTGGAGAAGGAAGCTCTGATTAAGAGACTGACCGGAAGAAGAGTCTGCAAGAGCTGCGGTGCAAGCTACCACATTGTGAACGTTCCGCCTGTAAAGGAAGGAATTTGTGATACATGCGGCGGTGAATTGATTCAGCGTAAGGATGACAACATCGAAACTGTTGAGAACAGAATCAACGTCTACGATGATCAGACCGCTCCGCTGATTGGGTATTACAAAGAGGCTGGTTCGCTGGTTGATTTCGATGGCGAGCAGTCGTTAGATGAAGTGTTCGATGCAATCGTTCAGGCAATAGGTGAGCAGGAATAATTCCTGTTGTTCGTATTAAAGGAGACTGACATTATGGCGAAGAAAAATGCCATTGAGGTAATGGGCACCGTAGTGGATGCTCAGCCGAATGCAATGTTCAAGGTTAAGCTTGAGAATGGATTCGAAGTCCTGGCACACATTTCCGGTAAGATTCGGATGAATTACATTCGTATTCTTCCAGGGGATCGTGTGAAGGTTGAGCTTTCTCCATATGACTTGAGCCGTGGCCGCATTACCTGGCGTGATAAGAACAGTAACAATTAAGTATAAGGAGGAACTGACATGAAGGTAAGAGCTTCAGTTAAGCCTATGTGTGAAAAGTGCAAGGTCATCAAGAGACACGGAAGAGTCATGGTTATTTGTGAGAATCCGAAGCACAAGCAGAGACAAGGCTAATTTTAGTTGATATTAATAGAAATATATTAATATAAGGCGTTGCATTGCCGGGAAGCAACGCGTCATAATCACAAAATGCAACCCCTGTCTATATCGCCCCCGGAGTGGTGAAGGAAGATAGGAAAGGAGGAAAATATGGCAAGAATTGCCGGAGTTGACCTGCCAAGAGATAAGAGAATCGAAATTGGTCTGACTTATATCTATGGTATTGGTCTCAAGTCGTCTAAGGATATCCTCGCTAAGGCGAACGTAAATCCAGACACCAGAGTCAAGGATCTGACCGAGGAAGATGCCGGAAAGATCAGAAAGGTAATCGAAGCGGATTACATCGTAGAAGGTGACCTCAGAAGAGAGACTTCCCTGAACATCAAGAGACTGATGGAAATCGGAAGCTACAGAGGCATCAGACACAGAAGAAATCTGCCGGTAAGAGGACAGAACACCAAGACGAACGCTAGAACACGTAAAGGACCGAAGCGTCTGGCTGGTAAGAAGAAATAAGGTGAGGAGGTAGAGAAATATGGCTGCTAAAAAGCAAGTTAGAAAGAAAAAAAGAGAACGTAAACACGTTGAAAGAGGCCAAGCTCATATCCAGTCCACCTTTAATAACACATTGGTTACTCTGACAGATATGGACGGAAACGCTCTTTCTTGGTCCAGTGCAGGATCCAACGGTTTCAAGGGCTCCAGAAAGTCCACACCGTTTGCTGCACAGAGTGCTGCAGAAGTGGCTGCTAAGGCTGCTATGGAGCACGGTCTGAAATCCGTAGAAGTATTCGTAAAGGGACCGGGTTCCGGTAGAGAAGCTGCTATCAGAGCACTGGAAACTGCTGGCCTGAAGGTTGTATCCATCAAGGATATCACCCCAATCCCACACAACGGATGCAGACCACCTAAGAAGAGAAGAGTCTAATCGGAAGGAGGAGTAACAATACATGGCTAGAAATAGAGAACCGGTACTGAAGAGAGCAAAGGCACTTGGCATTGAGCCTCAGTACCTGGGAATTAATAAAAAATCCAAGAGACAGGTTCAGCAGAGCAGAAGAAAGAAGAGCGAGTACGGTGTTCAGCTGAATGAGAAGCAGAAGGTTAAGTTCTACTATGGCCTTCAGGAAGCTCAGTTCAGAAATACCTACGAGAAAGCTGCGAAGAGAGCTGGCGGAGCCGGTGAAAATCTTCTGATTATGCTGGAAAGCAGATTTGACAACGTTGTATTCAGAATGGGATTTGCCGCAACGAGAAGAGAAGCCAGACAGATGGTTTCCCACGGTCATTTCCTGGTGAACGGAAAGAAAGCCAACATTCCTTCCATGGAGCTGAAGGCCGGAGACGTGGTTTCCCTCAAGGAGAAATCCAAGTCTTCCCCGAAGTTCAAGGAACTGAAGGACATGGTTATCACCACACCGCAGTGGATTGACCTCAACCTCGATAAGTTCGAAGGCAAGATCCTTGCCGCTCCAACTCGTGCAGACATCGATTTACCGATTGAAGAGCACTATATCGTAGAGTTCTACTCTAGATAATAGCACTGATGTTTTATACATATTCTGGTAAAGTAACGGGAGGAAGAGAATGATCGAGATAGTAAAGCCAACAATCACAAAAGAAATCGATGAGAATGGCCACTATGGTAAGTTTGTTGTAGAACCTTTGGAAAGAGGCTACGGCACAACATTAGGTAACTGTATGAGAAGAATTCTCCTGAGTTCCCTGCCAGGCACAGCGATCACTTCGGTTAAAATCGATGGAGTACTTCATGAGTTTTCTACGATTCCGGGCGTTAAAGAGGATGTTACCGAAATCATCCTCAATCTGAAGAGACTTTCGGTTCGCATCAGCGGAGATGAGAACAAGAGAGCCATCATTAACGCCGTAGGCCCGAAAGAAGTGACAGCTGCAGATATTATCGTGGATGCGGATACGGAAATCTTTAACCCGGACCTTCACATTGCCACTCTGGCAGACAATGCCACCCTGGTAATGGAGATGAATCTGGCTTCGGGCAGAGGATACGTTCCGGCAGAGCAGAACAAAGACGAGAACACGCCGATTGCGGAGATTCCGGTAGACTCCATCTTCACACCGGTTACGAAGGTGAACTTCACGGTGGACAATACCAGAGTCGGACAGGTGACAGACTTCGATAAGCTGACCCTGGAACTCTGGACAGACGGATCTATCTCTCCGGAAGAGGGTGTTTCCATCGGCGCGAAGATTATGCAGGAACACCTCAACCTCTTCATCGGATTGGGCTCTGACATTGATGAGCTGGAATTCATGATTGAGAAGGATGAGGACCGCAAATTCAAGGCATTGGAAATGACAATCGACGACCTCGAGCTGTCGGTTCGTTCGTTCAACTGCCTCAAGAGAGCATCCATCAACACCGTTGAGGAACTGACTCAGCGGACCGAGGATGACATGATGAAGGTCAGAAACCTCGGAATGAAATCACTCGTAGAAGTGAAGAATAAACTGGCGGAGCTCGGACTGAGTCTCAAGCCAAATGACGATAATTAAGCGAAAGGAGCACACAGATGAAGGGTTACAGAAAGCTGGGCAGAAATTCTGCACACAGAAAATCCATGCTGAGAAACCTGGTAACCGACCTCTTCAGAGAAGGTAGAATCACCACTACCGAAATGAGAGCGAAGGAAGCTGGCCGCATCGCTGAAAAGATGATTACAAAGGCTAAGCACGGTAAAGATGATCTCCATGCACGGAGACAGGTTCTCGAGTACATCTTCGATGAAGACGTTGTAACAAAGCTGTTCGAAGAAATTGCTCCGGGATATGAAGAAAGAAATGGTGGTTACACCAGAATTCTGAAGCTCGGACCAAGACAGGGAGACAACGCGGAAGTCGTATATCTCGAGCTGGTATAACAAGCATACATCCCAGGAGCGGGGATTCCCCGCTCCTGATTTGTGTCAATCCGGATGCCTTTCGGCCAAAAATAGATTTATTTAGGCTGACACATCCGAGGAAACCCAGATCCAATCAGTAACACACAACCGAAAAACGTCTTTAGATAACCTGCGGCTGCCGGAGGGCCCTGCGCAAGGGGCGTCCGTGAACCTTGTCAGGACCGAGAGGGAGCAGCAATAAGCGGAGCCGTCTCTGTGCCGCAGACCAGCCTTTCGGTGGGCTGCGGGTTATCTAAGGGCGTTTTAATTTTTCAAAAATTGGCGTTGACACACCCAGTCATCTTTGGTATCATAGCACTGTCATGCTAATACTTTAGCACGGTAAAGTGATAGAGCGATAACGCAATAATACAGTAATGCGATAGCGCAATATCACAACACCACTATGACATGATGCTGACCTATAGATGTTGCAGTATGCCGGAAACGAGGAAACAACGGTATAAGATTGCAGGAATGAAGGGCGAACGCAAAGACGCAGGAGAACAGCCCGAATGCAAGGAAGCAGCTAACCGCAAGGGGAAAGCATGACAGAATATTCCGACTACAAAATTATAAGAAGGTGAAGGTGGACAAAATGAAGAAATTGACGTATTTAATCAGCACAGTGGTATTGCTGGCGGGACTGATGTTACTCAGCGGATGCGGAAGCTCCAGCGATGATCTGGAAGACTACGCATACATTGAGGATAAGGGCACACTGGTTGTCGGCCTCGACGATACGTTTGCACCGATGGGATTCCGCGATGAGGATGACAATCTGGTCGGCGTAGATATCGAGCTGGCGGAAGCTGTAGGCGAGAAGTTGGGCCTCAAGGTAGAGTTCCAGCCGATTGAATGGGATGCGAAGGAAGCAGAACTGAAGTCCAAGAACATCGACTGCATCTGGAACGGTATGTCGGCAACCGAGGAGAGACAGGAAAGCATGACGCTCTCCAACAAATATTTCGACAACAAGATTCTGGTAATGTCTCTGGATCAGAGCATCAATATTAAGGATGCATCGGAACTGAAGAATTACAAGATTGGTACTCAGGCGGATTCCGCTGCACTCGAAGCAATTCAGGCAGACGAGAATTACGATTCCTTCTCGGAGAACGTATCTGAATATCCGACCTATGATGAGGCTATTCTGGACATGAAGGCAGGCCGTATCGATGTCATCGTCATCGATGAAGTATACGCGCTCTACAATAACGAGAATAAGGATAAGCTGTATGAATCCGATTTCAACTTCGGCGCAGACAAGTACGCAGTCGGCTTCCGCAAGGGCGATGAAGAGCTGGCTGAGAAGGTGAACGAGGCTATCCAGGAGTGCATCGACGATGGCACGGCCAAGAAAATCTCGGAGAAGTGGTTCGGCGAGGGCAAGAACCTCTTCATTAACGAAGGATATGATGACTAATACTCGTACACCGACAAGACGATAAATACTGATTCGAATTCACCTTGCAGCTAATGCGAGGTGAATTCCCATTTCACCGGCATAAGAAATAAGTTAAATCAAGGGAGTTTTCAATGGCTTACGTTCAGATAATTATACCGGCCCTGATGAAGGGTGCTGTGATCTCGTTAGAGCTTTTTGCGCTGACACTGGTATTCTCGTTACCGCTGGGATTACCGATTGCGCTGGGAGAGAATGTGAAATTTGCGCCGGTTCGGTGGTTCTGCAAATTCTACGTACTTGTTTTTAGAGGAACACCACTGATGCTACAGCTGTTCTTCTTCTACTACTTCTTCCCCATCTGCCTGAATATCCGCATGGACGCGTTCCCGACGGCGGTGCTGACATTCGCGCTGAATTACGCGGCGTACTTCGCGGAAATCTACCGCGGCGGCATGAAGAGCATCGACATCGGACAGTATGAAGCGGCGCATTCTCTGGGCCTGAGCCGGACGCAGACGCTGTTCGGCATTGTGCTCCCGCAGACGTTCCGCATCGTCATTCCGCCGATTTCGAACGAAGTCATCGTGCTGGTCAAGGATACGGCGCTGGCATCTGCCATCGCGCTGGCGGACATCATGAAGGTGTCCAAGGGCATCGTGAACCGCGACGGTTCCCTGCTGGCGTACGTAATCGCCGCGATGCTGTACCTGCTTTTCTCACTGCTCGTCACCTGGCTGATGGACAGACTGGAGAAGAAGGCATCCCTGTATGATGGAAAGGAGGCGTAGCATGGCTCTACTTGAAATGAAGAACATCGTCAAAGACTTCTCCGGCTGCCGCGCGCTGGACCACGTGAGCCTTTCCGTAGAGGAGGGCGAGACGGTCGCTATTATCGGCCCGTCCGGCTCGGGTAAAAGTACGCTGCTTCGCTGCATTAACGCACTGACGAGGATTTCCGAGGGGTCCATCACCTTGAAAGGCGAGACCTTCGCGGATTCCGCGCTGGGCCAGGTGAAGACCAAGGGCGGCCAACTGGAAGCGAAATACCTGCCGGAGCAGGAGCTGCGGCGGATTTGCTGCGAGACCGGAATGGTATTCCAGCACTTCAATCTTTTTCCCCATATGAACTGCCTGAAGAATATCACTTATGCACCGGTCAAGGTCAAGGGCATTGCCCGGGAGGAAGCGGAGAAGCAGGGAATGCGCTTGCTGGAGTTGGTTGGTCTTCCGGACAAGAAGGATGCGTTCCCGGGGCAGCTGTCCGGCGGACAGAAACAGCGGGTGGCTATCGCGAGAGGATTGGCGATGAACCCGGAAATCATGCTCTTCGACGAACCAACGTCGGCGCTGGATCCGGAAATCACCGGTGAGGTGCTGAACGTCATGAAGGAGCTGTCCAGCCAGAACATTACGATGGTGGTGGTGACACATGAGATGGGCTTCGCGAAGGAAGTCGCTAACCGCGTCGTCTTCATGAACCAGGGAACCATCGTGGAAGAAGGAACTCCGGAGGAAATCTTCCAGAATCCGAAGAGTGACCGGCTGAAGGACTTCCTGGGGTCGATGCTGAGGGCGTAACATATCTCGCATGTTCTCGGAACTTGCAATTCATCGGAAATCCGCGAGAGATGAAATTTGCTTTTGGCCGAAATAATGGCTGTCTATTCGGATTACAAGAGAACGGAATCGCCGCATTCCCTGCGAACACAAGGGATGTGGCGATTCCTTCTTGTGTAACATGCCACCCGATATGTTTGACATCGAATTTCAATAATTATATAATGTTGAGTGTTCAATAGAAGAAATAACGCTCTTAGATAGCCTGTAGCGAGGGGACCCTGCGCAATGGTAAGCCGTGAACCTTGTCAGGTCCGAGAGGAAGCAGCAATAAGCGGTCCCTACCGTGTGCCGCAGATTCATCTCCTCTGCTGCAGGCTATCTAAGAGCGTTGTTGTGTGATTAAACAGCGCACGTAGACAGGGTGTGCAGTCAAAGTATGGAATCACGGCATGTAGCCAAGTCGATTAGTATGCTTAGGCTTGTATGCTTGAACCATGGGCTTAAGCCATAGCCTTGAATCATAGAATGAAATGGGGTGGAAAGGATGCATCTGGCATTGTATCGGTCGGAGAGACCGGAGAGATTCAGTGAAATAATCGGGCAGAAACACATCGTCCGCATTCTTCAGAATCAGGTGAAGACGGATACGGTGCGGCAGTCGTATCTTTTCACCGGGACGCGTGGCACCGGAAAGACGACGACCGCGCGAATTCTGGCGAAAGCGGTGAACTGCATCGGGTCGCCGGAAGATGGCATGATGCCTTGCGGCGAATGTGAGAACTGCAAGGCCATCAAGGAGGGAAATTTCCTCGATGTCATCGAGCTGGACGCGGCGTCGAACAACTCCGTGGATGCCATCCGGGGAATCATCGATAGCTGTCAATATCCGCCTTATTACGGTAAATACAAGGTATATATCGTGGACGAGGTTCACATGCTGTCCGCTTCGGCGGAGAACGCCTTCCTGAAAATTCTGGAGGAGCCGCCGAAACACGTGATTTTCATCCTGGCGACCACCAACCCGGAGAAGGTTCGGGAGACGATCCGTTCCCGCTGTATGCAGCTGGATTTCCGAAGAGTGTCGGAGACGGATCTGGTGGATGGCATGCGCCGAATCTGCGAGCGGAAGAACATCAATATTACGGACGAAGCGCTGGGGCTGGTCGCGCAGAAAGCCGACGGCTCCGTCCGGGACGCCCTCAGCATTCTGGAGCAGTGCATCAGCGGTGGAGACGAGCTCCTGGATGTGGAAGCCGTGCAGGATTACATCGGCAGCGCCGGGACCGCATTCTTCCTGAGCCTGACGCAGGCGGTCATCGACCGCAACATGCCGGAGGCGCTGGGTCTGATTGCGAGCATGATTCGCGCGGGCCGTGACGCAAAGCTGATGCTGAACGATTGGATGGAGCACTATCGCAACCTCATGGTGGCGAAATACGTGGATGATACGAGGAATCTTCTTAATTCCTCGGAGGAGAACGTGAACCGCATGCGCCTTCAGGCGTCGCAGCTCGATGCGCAGGGTCTGGAGAATGCAATCCGGCTCTTGTCCGAGTACGTGAATCAGGCACGCTGGTCCACTCAGCCGCGCATCCTGCTGGAGACCGCGGTGCTGCACCTGATGAATGGGAAGGCGACGCCTTCCTCCAAAGTGGATGAACTCCTGGCGATGATGCCGGTTAGCGCCGCGCAGCAGAAGCTGGCGAAGAGCATGCCACAGCCGGTAACGCCGGACACCTTGCCGCCGAACGTGATGCCGGTGCAGAGCGTCAATGCCGCCAACGCGGCGGACGTTGCGGGAACCGCCGGAGAAGGGATGTTCCATGCGGTACCGATTC
>CAVGMK010000114.1:0-18033 GCA_963630135.1 Oscillospiraceae bacterium | reverse complement strand
AAACTGGGTTGAACAAGTTTGCCGTTTCGGTATAATGTCTGAAGGATTGACGAAATACGGAAACGAATCGAATTACCGAATCAAAGAAAGGAAATCACCATGCAAGAACATACACATAATACATCGATATTTCGCATCGTAGTCGCCGTGCTGGATGCCGTCATGATAGCCTATATCGGGAGCTATTTCTACTGGGCATTCATCGCCGGAACAGCAGGTTCAGGGTTCCTGCCAGGTCTCTTCGAAGCGATTAATCCAATTACCACCGGTGCATATCTGTCCGGTGCAATTGTATTACTTCACCTGAGTGCTTATCGGAATGTGCTGGGGCGCTTCCTGGTTGCTATTCCGTATCTGTTCACCGTGATTTCATCCGGATTGATGATTATGACCGTGGCAAATTGGAGCGATTGGCCGACGCTGGCCATCCTCGGCATTCCCCATGTCATCATTGTCATTCTGGCAATTGCTATTATTCGAGTGCAACGCCGGAAGAAGGAGGAAAAGTAGAACTATCCGCTTGTAATTCCACCTTGCTTTTCTGCCTGTTGTATGATATAAGATAGCAAATGCTTGAAAAATAACACACATGGCAGCGGCGAATAGGGAGAACATCTGCAAATTTATTCTGCTCGGTTATCCGGATTCCGAGCAGATTTTTGTTGAAATTATCTTCGCCTAGGTGCGAAAATCTGAAGGTCAGATACATCAGTAGCCGCCAAACGGGCGTCAAATGGCAGAGAAATTTCGTTTTCTTTATAACAAACAGCAAATTCCGGACAGAAAGAGATGGAAAAGTGCTGTTATTAAGCAGAATTATAACGATATTCAAAAATATTAATTAGTCGTTTCGGAGATAACCGACTTATCAGAGAAGACGTTAGGAAGGAGCAAAGCGAGATGCGCAGGAAGAAAGAGGACATGCTAATTACGAAGGAGCAGATATTGAATGCGGCCTTCGATTGCTTCTTTGAGAAGGGGTATGAAGCAACCTCGCTGGAGGAGATTGCCAAGCGTGCCGGCGTGACGCGTGGCGCCATCTATTGGCATTTCACGGACAAGAACGACCTGTACCGCGCGGCAGTGCACCTCACGATGGAGAAGGGCGATGTGGCGAAATTCGCGCGTTCTCTTCCGCTGGATATGTCTGCCCGGGATCGTTTGAAAGAAGTCTTCTGGATGGCCATGAACGAGAACCGCTATGTGGATTTCGTCTTCAAGACGATGAGCTATATTGTGGGCAGACCGGATTTCGACGATATTTTCCAGGACCTTCGCGATGTGAAGCGCAGTCTGCTGCATTATTTCAACGAAGAGATTCGCACCCATCTTCGGGAGAACCAGATTACGGATAAGAGCGCGGATAATTATACGATGGGCTTATATCTGTTGTTCGAGGGAATGTTCCTGACCAAGAATATTCCGATTGGAATTAAGCTGACACGGGAGAATATCGCACACTATGTGGACGTCATATTGAACGACATGGGAGATGCCGACACCCAGGCGTAGAGAAAGAGACGAATGCCATCCATGCATGCGCACGAATGGAGTAATGCTATGCTGCACGACATTGCCAGGCAGGGCGGAAAGCAAGGGATAGCAAGATCCCCACGGCCTTGACGATGTAATAATTCGCGCGCCCATGGGATGCGCGCAAGCGAGACACGTACCATTCGGCGATACGGAAACATACAACACGGTCGGTATAATGAGAAGAACCGATAACGGGCAGCGAGCTGCGAGAGCAGTTCGCCGCCCGTTATTTTTATCCGCAAAAATACATCGAGAGAAGAGAATACAGGAGGACATATGGGAACACAAATCGCGCAAATACTTGAAACATAAGGATTTTGCCACAACAGTCAGGTATTTGTTATTTTACAAACACAAGTGTAGGTAAATTGGAATTTGACAAAAACAAAACGGTTGACTTGAAGATTTCCGAGGAATAACATGCAGGTACAAAGACATACAGGCATGTATGTATAATTCAAAAATTCACACATTCTAACAAACAATTGTAAGGAGGTACAGACATGTTAAACTTTCAGTTCTATCAGCGCGTGAAGGTGCTGTACGGAAATGGCAGCGTGGGACAGATTGGAGAGCTCGTTACCACTGTAGGTTATAAGAAGCCACTGATTGTCAGCGACCCTGGCATCATCGCTACCGGTCTGGTAGACAGAGTAGCGCAGAGCCTGAAGGATAGCGGCTGTGAATATGAAATCTTTGACCAGGTTCGCCCGAATCCGCCGGATTATATTGTAGAAGCCGGTGCCGAGATGTGCCAGCAGGCCGGATGTGACTGCGTCGTTGGCGTTGGCGGCGGCGGCAGCATCGATGCAGCGAAGGCCATCAACCTGATGCGTTTCAATGAGGGACCAATCCTCCGTTTCGCTGATCCGTCTGTACCGATGAATCTCTCGCCGGGACTCATCATCATTCCGACCACATCCGGAACCGGAAGTGAGGTATCCGATGGCATCGTACTGTCGGATAAGGATCACAACAAGCATCCGATTCTGGCAACCAATGCGATGTCCGATTACGCCATCCTGGATCCGGAAGTTATGATGGGCATGCCGCCGAAGCTGACCATCGCCACCGGTCTCGACGCATTTTCGCACTGCGCAGAGTCCATGGTAACGAACGTAGCGAACGGACTGGTTGACTTCTTCGTAGAGCAGGGCGTTCGTACCTGCGTAGAGTATCTGCCAAGAGCCGTGAAGAACGGTAAAGACCTTGAAGCAAGAGGTAAGATGGCAGTAACATCCTCCGTTGGCGGATGGATGCTCGGATACGGACATACCCATGCCGGCCACTCCTTCGGTCACGTTATCGGCGGACTGTTCGAAGTACCACATGGCATCGCCGTTATGGCAGCTGAACCATATGTTATCGAGTTCAACGCACCGGCTGTACCGGAAAGAACCAAGCGCCTCGGCGAACTGCTGGGTGCGGAGTTCAAGGGAGATGAGACCCCAGAGCAGATTGGTGCTATCGTTCGTGACGCGATGATTGATTTCCGCGACAACAAGGTAGGCATGCCAAGCATCAAGTCTTATGAATATGACGAGAGCCGCTTCGAGGAGATGGCTGAGCTCATCGAGAACGAGCTGTTCCAGGTATTCAACCCGAAGAAGATGACCGCAGAAGATGCGTTGAAGATTCTGAAGATTATCTACGCTTAATCGCTATACATAATCGCTTTGCGTAGTTCTGCGGAATTGCTCCCGGGCGTTCCGCAGAACTATTCAGAAAGAATCGCCGATCACATGGCAGACGGAATCGCCTCGCATAACGACAACCGCAATTCCACAGAACAACCGAAACAGTGAAACAGGGATAACCGGAATAACTGGAATCAGCGAAACAATGTAAGAACGACACCGTGATAGAAGGAGGAAATTATCATGGATAATCAGGCTAAATTAGATCTCATGATTGCCAACGCCCGCAAGGCACTGGCAGAACTGGAGCCATATACGCAGGAGCAGATTGACGAGCTGTGCCGCATCTGCTGCGAAGCTTTCAAGGAGCACGCCGTAGAGCTGGCAGAAGAAGCCGTTGCAGAGACCGGTCTCGGCAACGTGCCGGATAAGATTGCGAAGAATACCGGCTCCGCAGATGGCGTATGGTATGCCATCAAGAATAAGAAATCAGTTGGCGTCATCGGACATGACGAACGCCATCATCTGACGCTGGTAGCTCATCCGAAGGGCATCATCTCCTGCGTCATTCCGACCACTAACCCGAACATCACCATTCTGTACAATGGTGTATACGGACTTAAGGGCCGCAATGTCATTCTCTGCTCGCCGCACCCAAGAGCAAAGAAATCCACCGCGCACACCTGCCAGATTTTCAACGACGCACTCAAGGCAGCCGGCGCGCCGGACAACATCTTCCAGTGTGTAGAGGATCCGGATATCGAGATGACCCAGATGATGATGGCTGCATCGGATACCGTCCTCGGAACCGGTGGCCCTGGCATGGTGAAGGCCGCATATTCCAGCGGTAAGCCGGCATACGGCGTAGGCCCGGGCAACTCCCAGACCATCTTCGACGAGGATTATGACAACCTGAAGCTCGCTGTAGAGCAGACCATCTTCGGCAACAAGTTCGACAATGGTATCATCTGCGCCTGCAACCGTTCGTTCATCACCCCGAAGTCCATCTCGGACAAGGTGGTGAATCTGATGAAGGAGCAGAAGGTCTATTACATCGACAACGACGAAGAGCGCGATAAGCTCCGTGAGCTGATGTTCCCGAACGGCTTCGGCAAGATTAATGGCAAGCCGGTTGGCCAGAATGTCCTCCAGGTGGCTGAAATGGCCGGCCTCGACATTCCGGAAGACACCTCGATTATTGTGGTAAAAGTAAATTCGTATGGCAAAGACGAACCGCTCTGCCGCGAGAAGATGATGCCGGTCGCAGTTCACATCGAATGCGAAGACTTCAAGGACGGCGTCCGCATCGCGAAGGAGAACCTCTTCGCCGAAGGTGCCGGTCACTCCTCCGTTGTTCATACGAACAACAAAGAGTATGTGGAATATGCCGGTGTAACCCTCCCGGTATCCAGACTGCTGGTTAACTGCCCTGGCGTATTCAGCGCGAACCCGGCTCTGGCTGTTGGCATGGTACCGACCGCAACACTGGGCTGCGGATCCTGGTCCGGCTGCTCTGTCTCCGAGAACCTGGGATATGAACACCTCATCAACATTTCCAGAATCGCTTATGTATATCCGGAGAATGAAGTTCCGACAAGCGATGACGTATGGAATGGAGATGCGGAATTCTAAGAGAATTCATCTCGCGCAATTCATGCGAAGTTCATTCGAGATTCGTTCGCGGTTCATGTGTAATTCGTTCGTCGTTCCTTCGTGATTCGAACGCAATTCGGACGCAATGCAGGATTTCGAAGTTCAACTCAAGTATGTACTTCTGAATTTCAATTTGCCGTAGGCAATCCGGAATTCTTCTCTGATGCGGCATGCAGATGCTCTGCATGCCGCATCGATCTATAAGGAGGCAACCCCATGAATAAGACGAGAATTAAAGTGGGTATTTATGGTATATCACTCTTAATGATGGGCGTTATCGGTATCTCCGGAGCTCTGGCAGTCATCGGAGCCCATTTCCCGAACGCGTCCCAGACCATGATTCAGAATATGATTTCCATCCCTTGTCTGGTGGTGATTCCCGTGACATTGGTGGTGGGTAAAATGATGGATATTGTATCCAAGAAGAATCTTGCCATTATCGGCATCCTGGCATTCCTGGTAGGCGGCGTCGGCCCGGCCTTCGTCGATTCCCTTCCGGTCATCCTGGTACTGCGCGGCATCCTCGGCGTGGGTGTCGGCGTAGCGCAGCCGGTTGCTTCGGCGCTCGTTGCCGAGAACTTCGAAGGCGCAGAGCGCGACAAGGTCCAGGGCAACGTGACTTCGGCCCAGATGCTGGGCTGTGCCGTGATGGTATTTGCCGGTGGCTGGCTGGCGAATCTCTCTTGGGAGAAAGTATTCTATGTTCACCTCGTAGCAGCGGTTGCACTGGTGCTGGTACTGATGTGCCTCCCGAACGTGAAGCCGCAGAGATCCGGCGCGGCTCAGAAGCAGGACGAAAGCGAAGCTGCTGAGTTAGCGGGTCTGGATGAATCCGTTCCTCAAGCCGGCCTGACGGTCGGTTCCTGGATATGGGCAGCGACAATGTTCCTGCTGTTCGTTGGTGGTCAGATCTATTCCGTATACCTCGCTTACATTGTAGATGAAAAATCACTCGGCACGTCGGCAGAGTCCGGCAATGCCATGGCGTTCTTCGCCATCGGAGGCTTCCTGCTGGGATTAGTATTCGGCAAGCTCTCCGAGAAAGCACGGAATCTGACTCTGGCCATCGGCCTCATCGGCGTTGTCGTTGCCTACTTGGTCATCGCATTCGCTTCCTCGATGTTCTTCATCTATCTGGGAGCATTCCTCTTCGGCGTGTCATTGTCCGTCTGCATGCCGTGTATCATCGTGGGCACCGCCGGCTCCGTACCTCTGGCGGCATCCGGCATGGCGATTTCCATCACCATGTGCGGCCAGAATCTGGCGCAGTTCGTGTGCCCATACATCGTCAATCCGCTGACTGCGTCTCTTACGGAAGCCGGTAACACCAACCGGATGGCATTCCTGATTGGCGCAGTGGAGCTGGGCATTATGGCCGTTATTGCTATCCTCTGGGGCGTTCGGCAGAACCGCAAGGCGGCCTGAATCCCGAATTTCAATCCGCATACAAAAATGGAAATATTCGCACTTCTAATGGAAACCGCCCACCTCGGACAACGTAGCCGGGGCGGGCGGTTTCTTTTACCGGATTGTATCTAATTAAGAACAAGATAAAAGTAAATTTTTCTTCTCTATACCCGTCCGAACCCCCGATAGTGTGGGTGGAACGTGGGTATCCGTGTTGTATAATCACATCGAAAAGACAAATGCTTTTTCAACTTAAATTCCCAAACAAATGCGTCTGCAGAGGTGTCTTTGCAGGCGTATTCGTTTGCGCCTTTTCATATGCATCCATCTGTAGCTCTGTATGAAGCCTCCCGAATGAAGCCGCCGCACAGAATACTTGAATTCAACGGGTAACTCCGAATGGAGAAGTGTTGGCCCGCTAATCTAGCGAAATGCAAATCAAAGGGATTAGAAATCCGATGTTTTTCTGAAAAAACATCGGATTTATTTGTGCGACGGTAGAGAAACGACCGAAACCGTTGGTAAGTTGTTGGTCTCGGCTCTGTATAATGTCAGCAATGTGGAAGAATTTGGGTATTGCGTCATTTCGAATGACGCACATAACAGGAGGTTCTAATCGTGCTTATAACGTCAGCAAAGAAGAAGTCAAGAAGTGTTATGGGTACACTTGCACTTATTGTGATTCTGATTTCGGCTACGGCGACATCCGCGCTGGCTGAAACGCAGAGCCAGGAGGCTCCCGACTGGATTGGAACACCGGACAGTAGCAATGCGTGGCAGATTGTATCTCAGAATTACAGCGGACGGAATCAGTCAAATAAGAAAGGGTATGATCTGGACAAAGATGGGAGCAATGACGTCTATTACCAGAAGAATGTGGTATCAACGGATACGGAGAATGAATTCCTCGTCTATCTGAGTATTACGAAGAAGATGACATGGGATGACCTTCTGGCCGAATCCGACTTTGGTGTCACCACCGCGAATAAATATCATGAATCGATTGGGAGCCTGGAGACTTCCATTGTCGGTAATCCGAGTACGATTCAGCCTGGCAAATCGACCAGCGGAGGCAATAATTATCAGGCCGTCGTGACATTTACGCGGGGCGGGAAGGTGGTGCACACGTATAAAGGATGGTATCACGGAACCACGCCGAATTGTTCCAACGGCACCGGCTTCATCGTTCTGAAAAATTTGGGGAAGAACCTGGTCGCATCCACATCCGTGTCTCTGCAGGATAACGATAACGGATCTGGAGGGCAGCTCTCCTACACCATTGATCTGGATACGATGTCGAAACATAATATCAATTTCAGTCTCGAAGATGTTGTAATCGATTCCGTGACAGATGAGATGGGGGAATATATTACCTATGAAGGCGTCGAGAACTGTGACGGAATCTATGACTATAGTGAATCGAAGAAGACGCTGACCTGGACGCCGTCCTCCAACGGTGTGAAAGGTCAGCAGGTCCTGGAGAACGGCGGATTGACCGGTTTCTATTACAATGTTCATCAACTGGTGTACAGAGTACAGCTGAATGTGCTCCAAGATGGATTCAACAGCTGTGCGCAGAACATGAACAGCGTCGTAGGAGATGCGGAAAGTTATAAGGTGAACGAGAAAGCGGTGCTTCAGTGCCATATGGCGGATTATTCCGGATCTGCTGAATTCCAGGTTCCGTATGTTCGCGGGCTTCTATATGACGTTGAATTCCAGAAAATTATCGAGAACAGCAAGGTGCCGGTGGCGGGAATCCATTTCAGGATTACGCGCAAATCGGATGGTCTGACATTTACGCAGGATGTGACAAGTGGTGATGATGGCTGGACGAAATTCCGGAATTTGCCATGGGGCGTCTACGAAATTCAGGAGACGTCATATAAAGACAGCAGTACCTTGGGAAGTAATTATTTGGACGCCAGCAATCTGACGAGGACTTACACGATTCAAGTGGGGAAAATTATCAATCCGGATTCCTTGACAGCAGATCACAGTAGCGGACATTCGGTGGATCAGGAGTCCGATGAGAAGAATCTTCTTTTCACCTGTGGAGATAAGACCATTGAGAATACCCCGAATCGGGCGAAAGTAACTGTCGTGAAGTATGTTAATGAATACGACCGGCTTTCCGATAACCTGAAGAATCAGAAATACACCGTAACAACATCCAGTTCGGGACAACTCGACGTGTATACGATACCGGGAAAGAGTCAGACAGCCCTGGACAAGTTGGATGCGAAGGCAGAACTCGGCTATCAGGATGCCGTATCGTATGAGCTAATTGTACCGACAGAAGGAGGGAAGATTCGCATAGAGGAATCCATTCCGGACGAAATCAAGGACAAGATGGTCTTTGATTCGGTAAGCGTGAAAGCCAATTCCGGAAGCAGTGCACTCGGTGATATGGAGGAGACATCTCAAGGCTGCGAGCTGACCGTATTGCCGGGAAATGACATTGTCGTGGTTATTACGAATAGTCCGGTGGCGAAGGTGAGAATTCGGAAGGTCATTGATAACTACCGGGAAGAACTATCAGAAGATGCATTTGTCGTTCGCGCAAAGTCGGTATCGGATGCCGGTACCTCGGTGGATACGGAAGCGGTTCTTACCCATGATGAAACCAGCGGAGTCATCCGGCTGAAGAAATCAACCACACTGGACATATCGGAAATATTGCCGAAAGAATATACATTCACCGGCATCACGTTGTCCGGCGGTGGGACTCTCCGTGGCAATCAGGTATCGGTGAAACCGGGGGAGGATATTGTCATCACGGTACACAATACGTATTCTGCCGAACCATATTTCCACTCGTCGGATTCCATAAAGAACATATTCAAGAATGATTAGGAAGGAGGCGCATATCGTGATAAAGGCAAGAAAGAAGCTGCTGTTTCTAGTCGGATGTATGGCGTTACTCCTGATTGGTACCTGCTACGCGTTCTGGTCCGGACAGATTGCTCATACGAACCAATTGAAAGCAGATGAAGTGACAGCGGAAATCCAGGAGGTCTTCCAGCAGGACACCGTCCCGACGGGGAGCGTGCAGAAGAAGGTCTCCTTCCGGAATGACAGCACCAGCTCGGTATTCCTGAGAGTATGTTACGCGGAAACATGGCAAGCCACGGAAGATGACAAGGTGATTCTGCTGAACAATCAAGTGAATGGCTCAGATGTTGCTGTCAAGAATTGGAAGAACGGATTTGGCGAAGAGAGCAGTCTGTGGTCGGATGGTGGGGATGGCTGGTTCTACTACAAGAAGGTACTGGAACCGGGAGCTGAAACGGAGAATATCCTAGAAGAAGTCACTTTCCCGGATTATGCCGGCGAATATGTTGACTACAGAAATGCAGATTACCAGTTGTATTTCCGAATGGAAATTCTGCAGCTCAGCGACAGCCAATCTACATTGAACAGCAGTGAAGTTAACCAGGCAGCATCAACGACCGTGTTCGGCAAGGAAGCCATGGTGAATGGCGATTCCGTAGCGTGGGAGTAAGGAGGCTCGCATGAAGAATAAGAGAAGAATAATGATGATTCTGGGCGTGCTTATTCCGTTCGTGATAGGAAGTACCTTTGCCTATTTCGTGAAGACGGTAAAGATGGATAACCCATTCCAGAGCTCCGAGGCGAAGGTCTATCTGAACGAGAAATTTGATCCGAACGACCGGTGGGTTCCCGGGGAAGAGAAACAGAAGGAGGTTCGCTTCGGAAATGATGGTGAGATAGCATCGGTGATCCGCGTACGATTCACATCCGTGCTGAAACGAAGTGATGGAAGTGAGGATTCCGATGCTGCAAAGAATTTCAAGCTGAATTTCTCCGCAGATTTCGAGAAGAATTGGACGAAGAGTGGAGATTGGTACTACTACAATAAAGTTCTTTCCGAGGGAGATATAACGGGCGTAACACTGCAATCCGTTACCGTCAGCAATCAGATCGGAAACGACGAGCACGGAATACAAGTAGATTATTCGAATGCTTCTTACGAGGTTGAAATAGAAGGCGAATTGCTACAGGCCTCGATGGCTGCGGAGGCAGCCGCCCAGCTGAAGTGGGGATTAACCCCGACGGTAACCGGAAAGTCTGTTACCTGGAAGTAAGATTGAAACAGATATCGCATCTGTTTTGATAGATATTCACATTCAATATGAAGGAGGACAAATTTATGAAGAAGAACAAGAAAATGGCGGGAATGATTGGACTTGCCGTCATCATGGTTGTGGGAGGAACATTCGCTTATTTCAACCAGACGATGAGCGTTACCAACCCATTTGACACCGGTAAATATGATACCACCTTAACCGAGGACTTCAACCCGGGAGATGGTGACAACTGGGAACCGGGTGCAGAAGTGAATAAGGATGTCACCATCAAGAACACCGGTGATTATGATGTACTGGTTCGGGTGAAATTTAGCGAGAAATGGGTCAACAAGGACACGAAGGCGCAAATTAAATCGCTGGATAATTTACAGGAAGGGACTTATCAGGAAAGCGCGACAGATGGCCTGGTCGCGAACGATGGCTCTGTTGTCGAGAAGACGCTGAATAAGGCAAATTGGGTATATAACAGCGCAGACGGCTATTGGTATTACAAGACCAATCTCGCCGCAGGAACCGATACCGGCAAATTCCTGGATGCAGTAACCCTGCTGGAGAATGCCGACATGGGTAAATACACCGTGAAGAATTACTACACTTCCGCAGAGACAAAGCCAGCAGAAGATGAAATCGGCACGGATCCGGCAACCCAGTGGGTAGAATATACCGGCAATGTTCCGGAGAACGCAAGACACAGCATGGCAGTGACCAAGCAGGACCCGGATGCATCTGGATATGCGAATGCAGATTACACACTGACCATCACCGCACAGACGGTACAGGCAACGGAAGCAGCTATGAAGGATGCCTTCAGCCTGACAGCTCAGCCGGACGGTTGCTCTTGGACGCTGTCGGATAACTAATTCGGATGAATTTATTTTTGGCCGGGGAAGCTGTGACGAATCGGCTTTCCCGCCAATGCATGAATAGCAGATGAATAACATAGGAAGACTGGAAACAGAGGTATAGCAATGAAAAGTAAGAAGAAAATGAAGGCCGTGGTTGGTCTGCTCGCGCTGACACTGGTGGTGGGCTCGCTCGCTTATTTCTCGAAAGTGATGTCAATCGACAACCCGTTCTCGACCAAGAAGTATGGCGGAGAGACGGTCGAGAAGTTCACACCGAAGAACGACTGGGAGCCGGGTGGCCAGGTGACGAAGGAAGTCCAGGCGAAGAACACCGGTGACTATGACCTGTATGTCAGAGTCAAATTCGATGAGAAATGGGAAAGAGACGGACAGGTTATTGAGGGAACGAAGCTTGCCTCCTCGGATAAAAGTAAGTTCTTCCCGGCCAGTGCGGATACGAGTGTAACCGGCGGATCGTCCGTATATAAGCACCTCGCCGGCGTACTGGATGGTTCGTGGAAAGAAGGTAGTGACGGTTATTACTACTACGATACGACGCTGAAGTCCGGCGAGATGACAACGAAGCTTCTCGATTACGTTACCCTGTGCAAGGATGCGAACATGGGTACGTACGAGGTATCGAAGATGATGTATGCGCTGGTAGACGAATCGGTAACGGCGGATCAATTGAAAGATTCGGATTACAACCGGACGGAAGCACCGGAGACGATTCCGGATGGCATGGTTCTCTACCAGAAGAAGGTGGTTAGTCTGGATTCCAAGAACGCCGGACTGGCAGGTGCCAACTATACCCTGACCATTACAACAGAACTGCTGCAGGCAAACAAGGATGCAGCAAAGGCAAGCGGCTGGATCATGACGCCTTCCAAGTAGTAAAGGGATATGATGAAAATTCTAAACTATGCGTTCAAACTACTTTCCTACATAGTAATTGCAGCAATCGTCGTCTATGTGACGATTGCTGCCCCGATTATTCTGGGGTATCGTCCGGTCGTTGTTCTTTCCGGCAGTATGGAACCGACTTATCCTGTAGGAAGCATCATCTATTATCACAAATGTGATTTCGAGAAATTATCGGTGGGCGATGCGATTACCTTTCAGGCGGAAGGGTCCCTGGTCACCCACCGAATTACAACGGTGAACGGCCTGTCCAGAACCGTTGTAACAAAGGGTGACAACAATTTATCGGAGGATCCGGTACCGGTGGAGGAAAATGAAATTGTCGGTAAGGCGACGAACTTTGCAATTCCATACGCGGGATACTTTGTCACCTACGGGAAAAAACCGATTGCAATTGCAGTGATGGCAGCGATTCTTCTCATCAATTATGCCCTGGAAGAGCTATTCCGGCGGCAGAAGGGAGAGAAAAGAAATGAAGAGAAAAGGGAATAGAATATATTGGATTATAGGGCTTGCGCTGCTGACCTGCATAGGGGGAGTCTTTGCCTATTGGACGCAGGAACTTCTGGTCCATAATGAGTTCAAAACGGCGAGATATGAGACGAATATCGAGGAGAAATTCGTCTCGCCGGACAATTGGGAACCCGGGCAGGATACCAACAAGGATGTCTGGCTGACCAATACCGGAACGGTTCCGGCTTTCGCAAAGGTTCGTCTACATCAGGAATGGATTCGGACAGAGAATGTAACGGACTCGGATGGGAACGTTATCCAACCGGCGGCCGGAGAAGCATTTCCTCTTACCTTTACCACGGCGAATGGCAAGGAATATGCTGCGGAAATCACCTGGGGAGAGAACGTGGTGCTCCTGGCATCTGAAAAGAAGAGTTCCATTGACCTGGGACTGAATACCGTGAACCAGATTGCGGACGCGAAAGGAAAGTGGCTTCTGGTTACGGATATCCCGGATGAGAATGGGGATTATCTTCTCTATTACATCGGGACGTTAGAGGCAGGCGGGAAATCCCCGTTGCTCGTGGATTCGGTGACAATGAATCCGCAGATTCAGCCGGCTGTAATCCGGAAGGATACATACTACGATGAGTCCGCGAAGAAGTGGGTGACGAAATTGAAGCAAAATTCGACCTACGATTACGAGAATGCGAAATATACGATGTTAATCACGGCGACCACGGTACAGGCGACGGCTGATGCGGTCAAAGATGTATTCGGGACCGATGAGGATAACTCCGATATTGTGGCGTACCTTGCGAGTCAGGCAACGGATCCGGCGAAGTGGTGAGCATAAGCACGCGCATATTGCGAGAATTCCTCGCATTGCGGTAATCACATGGACGAGAAGTTTCTTCTCAAGTAGCGGGGGAAGAGAGAGACGCTTACATGAAGCGAGGTAACACAAGACAAATTCAGGCAGGGAGGCAGATGAATGAATAAGATAGTGAAGAGTATAGGAATGTGGATGCTGACATTATGCCTTCTTGCAACCTGCGTACTCCCTGTTCAGGCAGATACGGCAAAGAAACTGTACTTCGAATCCAGGAACGGCAAGATGGTCTGGAATAATGTTCGCGGAGATGACGGGAATTGGTTCATGAGTTTCACCAACATGGTTCCCGGCGGACAGTATGAGGATCAGCTCCTAATTGAGAATGGATCACGGAAAAAATATGCGCTCTACATGCAGGTAATTCCGATTGAGCAGAGTGAATCTGCAGATGAGCTTCTGGAGTTGATATCCATGAAAGTCACGCTGGGGACGAAGACGCTATATGAGGGAACCGCCAGCGGCAAAGACTATAATAACGGCGATTTGCAGAATGTGATGTACCTTGGGACTTATGGCCCGGGTGATTCGGACAGCATTCACGTCGAGCTCATGCTTGATAAGAGTATCGGTATCGAATACTGTGATCTCTTGGCAAGGAACGATTGGAAATTCATGGTTACAGAAATAAA
Organism: Oscillospiraceae bacterium; assembly: GCA_963630135.1. Classification (GTDB taxonomy): domain Bacteria; phylum Bacillota; class Clostridia; order Peptostreptococcales; family Anaerovoracaceae; genus Mogibacterium_A. The sequence goes on along the minus strand of CAVGMK010000114.1, from coordinate 3,945 downwards.
GAACCCGGATACACCCGGAGAACCGGAGACGCTGGAGCCGCCGGAAACGGGTGATGAGGAATCCCAAGATGCCTACTTGCTGATTCTTCTTGGCGCAGCGGCGATGCTTGTCCTGATTCGGCACTTCCGGAAACGACAGTATGCCGATAGGAATAGAAATAATCTATAGAGAAAAGCAATTTAGAAAGCCATTTATATTTGAACTACACTGATAAAGCGCGTCACTGCCGGGATGCAGTGGAATGCAGGCCGCGGGGTATGCGGCCTGTTTGGCGTATCCGGCGTATCCGGCGAATCCGAACTTATTTTTACCAGAAAGATGCAAGAGGAAGATGCAGAAGAAGATAATTGATGTAAAGACCCATATCAGGAAAAGAAGCGTAAAGACGACCATCTCAATTCTGGTGGTCATTATCATGGTTGTGGTGGTAGTGTGCACGATTATGTATTCGACCATTGAGAATAATGTCGCAACAAGAGTGAAAGATGAGTCTCAATTCCTGGCGGAGCAACAAGCGGAGTCAATCAACAAGGCAATTGATGAGCAATACAACATTGTGCAGAGCATCGCCAGTATGATAGAAGGCGGAATGTCGTTCTCGGATGAAGCGGATCAAGCTGTGCTGAAAATACTCGTGGAGAAAAACACACTGTGTATGTTGGCATACGCCGATAAAGATGGGAATGTTATGGATTACCAGGGGGAAGTTTTCGGAAACGCATCTGACCGAGCTTACTTTAGCGATGTTATTTCGGGTAAAAAGAAATTTGCCTGTCAATATTTACCGACGGCAGGAGAAGGAAACGAACCGAGAGTGATATTCTCCACTGCTGTCCATAGTGCCGGGGAGATAACAGGGGTTGTCTTCATCAGTAAAGAAATTGATGTTCTGGGCGAGTCATTGTTCCAACAATCCATGTTCAATGCGAAAGATTGTTCCGTTATTGTGGATGGTACCGGAGATATCTTAGTTAGAAACAATCAGGCAGAGAAGGAATACGGCAATACAGAGAATATATCGGAAATTCTATCGGATTCCTCATCGACGGATCTCTGCTGGGCAGAGAATGGAAGTACGATTATCGGCGAGAATAACGATACGGTAATGGCTTGTTCATCCATCGGTCAGAATGATTGGCATCTCGTCTGCTTGATTGATATGGATACCGCCAGACAGCAATATGCTTCTAATCTGATTGCTATCCGACATCTGGTCTTCGTCTCTTCTCTTTGCTTCATATTGGCCGGTGCGTATTTCATCTGTCTGGCACTTTTACAGGTGAGAGAAAGCAAAGAGAATTACAAGATATCCAGGACACAATACAATCGTGTGCTTCAATTGCTACAGAAAATGAAATGCAACATTTTCGATTACGATGTGAAGACTGGAAAAATCGAATCGAATGACCTGTTTCGAGAAATCTTCGAATTGGATAATAGCGATAATCTGTGGACATGGATAGAGAAAGGCCGAGTAGACCATCAGGAATTCGATTTCGATGGATTGATACGGGAGGCGAAATATGCCATCCGGAGCAAGGAAACGGTATCAATGGGTTCTATCTATCAGACGCAGGATGCTTCTTATAAAATGATTTCAGTCGTGATGATGCCCATCACCGATTCGAATGGATGTGTGACGAACATCCTAGGATGCGTGAAGGAAAGCAGCGAGGAGCATCAGCAACTGAAGCAAGAAGTAGATATGTTCAATCAGATTCCCGGCGGAATTTACAGAAGCTATCTGGGAAATCCAATTCACGTAGATTATGTGGGCGAACGACTCTGCGAGATGCTGGGTTACAGTCCGGAGGAATTCAATAGCGTAACAGGACGACATTACATAAATATTATCTTGGATGAGGATCGGGAGAAATACATTGAATTCGTTCGCGAAGCGGCCAAAGAGCCTTGTGTACGAAAATGCCAATATAGACTTTGCTGTAAAAATGGTGAAACGCTTTCGGTCCTGGAGACAATGGAAACCCTGAAGAATGATTCCGGCAGTGTGTATGGCTACTCTGTCGTTGTGGACGTAACAGAATATGAGAAGAGACAACGAATCAATTTACAGGAAATTCGGCAGCTAGAAGAGAACTTAGAGACCTTGCGAATTCGAAATTCAGCGAGTCAAATGCAGCCCCATTTTCTGTACAATGCACTCAGCTCTATACGAGAAGTCGTGCTTCAGAATCCGCAATATGCGTCGGATTTGCTCTATGATTTCACCGTATATCTCCGTGCATGCATCCGCACGATGGAAGATGGTGCGCTTGTTTCCATCCAGCAGGAAATGGACAATATACGTGCTTATGTGAATATCGAGAAAATGCGAATGGGGGAACGTCTTACCGTTGAGTATGACTTGAAATCCGAAGATTTCGAAATTGTCCCGCTCAGCATCCAGCCCCTGGTGGAAAATGCCATTCGGCATGGAATCTACAGAAGAGGCAAACAAGGCGGAAATGTCCGAATATCTACAGAAACCTTCCCGAAATGTCACGTTATAACGGTGAGAGATAATGGCGTGGGATTTGATTATCAGAAGTTGCGTGACGAAGTGGAGGCGGGTGATCGGGATTCCATTGGTCTGGATAATGTTACTTTCAGGCTGACAAAACAGGTTAATGGCAAGGTGATTATTCGAAGCCAGGTAGGAGAGGGAACCGTAATTATGATTCGCATTCCGAGAGAAGATGATCCAGAGAAGATGACCAAGAAAGAATGACATAGAAGGAGAAGGGATATGAGAGTAATAATTGTGGAAGACGAATCGCTAATGCTGACGGCATTCGAGCGAATGAGTGCGAATATTGAGGATATAGAAATTGTAGGTCAATTCACTACGGCGGAAGAAGCGGTAGCATTTTCTGAAGAAGAGAGATATGAAATTGCGTTCTTGGATATTGAACTTCCGGGAATGAATGGCGTGGAGTGCGCGGAACTTCTTCGGGAGAAGAATCCGAATCTCTTGATTGTGTTCATCACGGCTTATGATAAGTATCTTCGCGAATCCAACCAGATTGAAGCAGATTATTATCTCCTCAAGCCGTATAAAGAAGAAAATCTCCGGAAGATAATGGAGAACATGAGATTATTGTCCCAAAGGCAGAGGAAACGAATCTACATACAGACATTTGGCCGGTTCATGGTGATGAAGGACGGGGTCCCGATTCCGCTGGTGGGAAAGACGAAAGAAATATTGGCACTGATTGTGGCGAATTATGGTAAGGAAATCAGCAACGAGGAAATATACAGTACTGTCTGGGAATCGCGGGAGTACAGTAATGTGAATATGAAGGTGTATTACAATGCGATTAGCCGGCTCCGAAAGAATCTGGAGAAACATGGCATGCAGGACCTCATCATTTCTACCTCCCGAGGGCAAATAGCAAATGTAGAGGTCTTTGATTGCGATTATTATTCCTGGCGAGAGAATAACGAATCCCAGACTTCCTTCGATGGAGAATTCCTGAAGGAATACTCTTGGGGAGAATACATTCTGGGGGATATCATTGAGAGAAATGGTGGAAGAAATAAAGAAATCAGCGGAGTCGAAAGTAAGTAATTCAAATAGACAGGTGTTAGATTAAATGGGCGGCTGGAGTTCTTTGGCGCGTTGGGGGGTGCTGCCTTCTCCTTGCAACAGCTTTCCGGAAACGAAAACGTTAAACCCTATGGACTGGACATGGTTGGCGAATCTAATTCGAAAATAACAATAGGGATAACAGCAAACCATGTTATCCCTATTAAAATGGCAGAAATTCGTAATGTCTGGTGGGGTTGTCAAGTAAAGTGCGTAAGTTCAAATGATAGCCGGTTACTATCGGCTACCATGAATGAATGCATTCTCGCAACGCACACTCCTGACGCACGAATCTAATGGTACGAAGCCCTGAATTACCCTCACTACGCTTAGTGCGGTTTCCGCTCCAGGCTCTGCT